>JAIFNC010000103.1 GCA_020047935.1 Bacteroidota bacterium | reverse complement strand
AAGCGATGAATATTGATATTCGAAACTTTTTTTATCCGGTTAGTATGTTTCCAATGTTTCAATCGGTTCGTGAAAATGTGGTTGCCTACGATATTTATAACAGAGGTATAAATTTGCCTTCATATTTCGATTTGGAAAGTAGTGAAATAGAAAAAGTTATAGAATTGATTAATAAGCTTATTCAAAAGCAAATTATTTATTATGGTTCCTAAAATTGTTGTCATAAGTCAGTCAATGTATTTTCCATGGGTCGGAATGTTGGAGCAAATAAAGCTTGCTAATACATTTGTAAGTTACGATGATGTTCAATTTTCAAAAGGAAGCTTTACAAATCGAATTCAAATTAAAACCGGCAGCGGAATAAAATGGCTTACTATTCCATTAAAAAACAGAAAATTGAACCAGAGAATTGATGAAATACTAATTGATGAATCGAAAAACTGGAGAATTCAGCATTATGAACTCTTGAAACAAAGTTATAAAGCAGCACCTTTTTTTTCTGAAATGCTTGAAGTGGTTGACCGCGTTTTTTCTCAATCGTACTTAAACTTAGCCGAATTGTCGAAGGAATCGATGAAAACTTTAGTTGAATACTTTCAATTGGACAGCGATACCGAATTTTTAAATTCAACTGTCTTAAATATTGGAGGTAAAGGAAGCAGTCGAGTTTTAGAGATTGTAAAAGTTGTTGGAGGAAATATTTATTTAACCGGGCATGGTGCTATGAATTATTTAGATTTTGAAAAATTTGAACGTTCGAAAATTGAAGTGCGTTTTATGGATTATCAAGCGGTGCCTTATGCTCAAATGCATGGCAGTTTTACACCTTATGTTTCCGGATTAGATTTAGTTGCAAATTGCGGTAAAGATGGTAATAAATACATCTGCTCGAACCATTTAAATTGGCGCAATTTCTTAAAAATATAATTATGAATGAATTAGATAAACATGCTGCTTCATACAAACCAAATTCTGAATTAGAACTTGAAAATAATTTAATTCTTAATTGGTATCCGCAGCGAATTTTACGACGGCTTAACGGCAATACTGCAAAATCGTTATTGGAACTTGGCTTGGGACACGGTTATACCACTTTATTGTTCAACGATTTTTTTGAAAGCCATGTAATTATTGATGGTTCTGAGGAAATAATAAAGCAGTTTAAAACCCGATACGCACCCAAAAAATTTAATATTGTAGCCGAATACTTTGAAAATTTTGAAACAAATGAATTGTTCGACGTTATAGTTATGGGCTTTGTTTTAGAGCATGTCGACGACCCTGACTTGATTGTACGAAAGTTTAAAAAATTTCTAAAACCACGAGGTAAAATTTATATAGCTGTTCCAAACGCTAAGTCGTTGAACCGAAGAATGGGCTTGGAATTGGGCATTATTAACGATATTTACAGTTTGAACGAAAACGATTTGAAATTGGGACATAAGCGCCAATTTTGCGTTGATTCCTTAAGTCAATTGGTTGAAAGGGAAGGATATAAGATTAATTTAATAGAAGGAATTTACTTAAAACCATTGCCTTTAGGCGAATTAAAGAAAATAAACAATTTTGAAGCTAATTTGCAAGCTATGTTAAAGGTAGGTATCGATTTTCCGGAAATATGCGTTGCAATGCTTATGGAAATTGAAGTTGCTTAATAATTTTGGCATAAATTGAAATGGTAAATTAATGGAACAAATAAATATTTTAGTTACCGGAGTTGGTGCAATAATAGGGCAAGGTATTATTAAATCCTTAAAATCCGCCAAATTTGACATTCGAATTATAGGTCTGGATCTTAATCCGGAAGCATTTGGAAAACATTGGTGTCATCAGTTTTATATAAAACCTTCCGGAAACGAAAATTCTGACTATTTGCAATTTATTTTGCATGTTATTGAAAAAGAGAACATTGTTCTGGTTTTCCCAGGTATTGAAGTAGATGTGAATTTTTTTCAACTTAATTTTGAATTCTTTAAGCAACATTCAAAAGCTATAATAATACTGAACAATTTAAATTTAATTTCTGTTTCAAACGACAAGTGGACAACGCATCAAACACTTCAGACCAATGGATTTAAAACAATTCCGACCTTAATTGATGGAACTTGGAACGATTGTTTGCAAAATTTGGGTTTGCCGCCGTTTTTATTAAAACCTCGCACCGGAAATGGTTCGCGCGGAATCTATAAATTGCACAACGAGGCTGATTTTCATTATTGGAAAGCCAAATACAAAGAGCAATTTATGGTTCAGCAATATGTAGGAACGGATAATGAAGAATATACTGTTGGTGTTTTTGGATTGGCCGATAAAAAAGCAGGAAAACCAATTATTTTGAAACGTCTGTTGTCGCCTTCGGGTTTTACTCAATTTGCCGAAGTGGTTGAAAATGAGAATTTAGAAAAACTGATTGAAGAATTGAATGATTTGTTTTGTCCCGAAGGACCTACAAACTATCAATTTCGAAAGCATAACAACGAATTTTTATTGCTCGAAGTAAATCCAAGGTTTTCAAGTTCGGTATCGTTAAAAGCCGGCTTTGGTTTTAATGAAGCAGAAATGTGTATTAATTATTATTTATACAACCGGTTGCCCGGGGATATTCAGATTAAAAAAGGGAAAGCAATTCGGTTTATTGAAGATTTTTTTATTTGATGCAATTTTGTGTGTTGAAACCCAAAAAAGGTGAATGAAAGTACTTAACTTAACCGACTGATTTAAAAAATTATTTGTTAATGAAAGCTGTTATTTCCGATATACATGGTAACTTACCTGCACTGCAAGCTGTTTTGAACGAAATAGACCGTTTGAATTGTTCCGAAATTATTTTTTTAGGCGATGCTGTGGGCTATTATATCCAAGGAAATGAATGTATTGAACTTCTAAGGGAAAGAAATGTGCATCATATCTTAGGTAATCACGATTCTTATATGCTGCACGATGCTATATGTCCGAGATCGAAAAAGGTTACCGAAACCTTAGAATTTCAACGACGTATCATTACCGACGAAAATCTTTTATGGCTGAAAGAAGGGAAAGATTTTTTAGTTTTTGGTTCCGATTATTTTACTCATGGTGGCTGGAATAATTATTTGGAGGAATATTTATATGAAATTACCGACGTGAAACTTCCATTTGAAGGAAAACGATTTTTTTCCGGTCATACGCATGTTCAAATTTTAGGTCATGTTGGTACTAAAACTTATTGCAATCCGGGCTCGGTTGGGCAACCTCGCGACGGGAACCCAAAAGCTGCTTTTGCAATTATAGACGATAATAATGAAATAATATTGCACCGTGTTGAATACGAGATTGAGAAAACCGTTTTGGAAATGAAAAAAGCCGGTTTTACCGAAAATTTTTACCAAAACCTTTACTTGGGTGCGCAAATAAATAACAGAATTGATAAAATAACGTTTATCAGTAAGATTTAAATGAATATTAAATTTAGATTTCGGCAACTATACACTCGATTTATACAAAAATATGATGCTTCGGGTCTAATTTCTCGATTCTTTACTCTATTAAGTATTGATATACTTGTTAAGGCCTCAGGTTTTATACTTTTGCCTATATACCTACGCTTAATGACAAAAGAGGAGTTTGGAACATTTAGCTATATTATTAGTATTATAGGAATGTTTACGGCTATCTTTACTTTTGGTTTTCATGTAGCAATAGGAAAATTGTATCTTGCAACAACCGATGTTAAATATCGAGGTGAGTTACTTTTTACTGTAAGTATAATGCTTTCGACAATAATAGCTATAGTTTATGCCTTTGTACTTGTGTTTGATTTAGATGTAATTCTGGTGCATTTTCTATTTAAAAATGAATTTAATTATGCACCTTATAGAATAAGTGTACTTTCCGCTATTCCCATTTCCGTAATAACAGGATTAATTCTAAACTTCTTAATAAACTCCAAAAAAATTGCTTCTGTAACTAAATACAATACATCAAAACTTATTGCAGTTAATTTAATCCCAATCATTGCACTTTTTATTTTTCAATCAAACGCTGATATTGTGCGTTTACAGTTTTTGTATCTTGCGGAGTTAATTATTCTATTACTATTTTTATCAGTACCAATAAAAGAATTCACCTATTCGTTTAATATAAAAATTGCGAAAAAAGCAATGCTAATCGCATTCCCTTACTTTATTGGAACTTTACCAAGCATGTTTTTCATATTTATCGATAAATTTATTTTGGAAAAGTTTGTTACTTTTAGCGATTTGTCAATTTATTACTTAGCCTTTGCAATTGCCGGAATATTAAGCATTCTTGCTGCATCGTTCAATAATGCATGGTTCCCTGAGATATTTTCGGAACAACGATTAGAAATAGTATTAAGCAAAACAAAATTTATAATTAAGCGTTTGTTTATCATATATTTAGTTATCGGAATAATTTTAGTTTTTGCAAGTTATTTAGCTTTGTCATTTAATTTATTTGAAAAAGAGTATTACGAAATTTTATATCTATTACCTATTTTACTAATCGGTCAAATATTTAACATCATTGCTGTTCAGTATAGCTTTTTTATACTATATTTAGGTAAAACGTACTGGTATGTTATAATAAATTACAGCATCCTTTTTCCAATTTTAATTATTAATCTGTTTCTAATATCAAAATATGGATATAACGGTGCTGCTTATTCGTATCTTTCTTCAGGAATAATTAACTTTGTCTTCTACTTCCTTTTAATAAACTACTTGTCTAAAAAAACAAAAATAAACTAATTATTATGCCATTTTTTTCAATAGTAATTCCAACTCGAAACAGAGGTCATTTAATTCCTAATTGCATCCAAAGTGTTTTAAATCAAACATTTAAAGACTTTGAAATACTTCTTATAGATAATGACATTACGCAAAATACTTTTACCGAAGCCCAAAAATTCTTTAATATCCCAAATTTTAAATATTTTAGAACAGGAACATTGTCTATGGCCGATAATTGGGAATTTGGATATGCCAATTCGAACGGGGAATATTTTTTAATTATTGAAGATAAGATGCGGTTAAAAAGTGATGCATTACAAATAATATTTGAAGTGATACAAATGTATCCGAATGAAATTTATTCGTGGCATTACGACCTAAATTCAAACCTTAATTTAGCAAATATTATAAAAACTAAATTGTTTGAAAATATAGAAATGGTTGAGACCGGCAGAATAATAGATTCGTTGCTTAACATGGATTTTGATTTTTTCAATTTAAACTCACCGCGTAGTTTAAATTCATGTATTTCAAAAGAATTTTACAAGTTAATTTGCAATAAAAATTTCGGACGTTTATTTGTGCCTATTTCGCCCGATTTTACATCAGCATTTCAGCAATTAATGCTATGTAACTACAATTGTATAATTAACATACCATTAGTTACATTAGTTAACTTTGGGGCTTCAAGTGGTTTCGAAAGTCTAATTAATTCGAAAAAGATACAAGATTTTATAATTACCACAGGTTTGTCATTAGACCATTACTATAACAAAGTAGCATTCAAGTTACTATCATCAAGAAATTCAGTACTCAACGATTACATGAATATTGCTGAAGGTCATGTATATAAAAAGAGTAAAATTGATTTAGAAAAATATACTTTGTTTATTTATGATGAATTAATGTTAGGGAAATCGTATGGTGGCGATTTAGAAGAGCGAATTTACGATTTTAAACAGCAGGTTGAAGAATTAATTAAAACGGGTATGCTTCCAACCAATATTTCGCTTAAATCTATCGAAAAAAAATATTCACTTTGGGTTAATATCCGAAATAGATTATACAAACACTATAACCGTCTTACATCAAAACTCAAAAATTAAGATGCTTTGCATTTTCACCGAACTTACTCCTGCTTTTCGGGCTAAATACTTTGCTAAACTAAAGCAATACGTTTTGAAAAAAACAAACAAAAATCGTTTTTCAGGGCATTTTGCTGTTACACGAAGCTTAATTGAAGGTTTACAACGTTTGAACTTATATAGTAAAGTTTATTACAACCCAAAAACAATACCCGAAGGTGCCCATGTACATGTACTTGCAAATTTAGAAGTACTGAAAGCAGCCATTGAGTTAAAAAAAAACGGTCGAATAAAAACACTTACTGCCGGACCCAATATTGTGGTTTTACCTTCCGATAATATGCCCGCAATTACTTCGGAACATATAAATTTGTACTTAGTAAACAGTGTTTGGGTTCGGAAACTGTATGCCCAAAATGCTCCGAAACTTAGTACCAAACTAAAAATTTGGCCGGCAGGTGTAAATGCTCAATTCTGGAAAAGCGATGCAGAAACGTCGGAGCGAGAATACATTGTGTTTTACATTAAAAATCAACCGGCAGAGCTATTCCAACCCTTTACTAACTATTGCATTGCAAACAATTTCAAAACAAAAACTGTTATATATGGAAACTATACCTTAGAAGAATTTAAAGCGGTGCTCGAAAAAGCAAAACTTATTTGTGTATTTTCGAACTCCGAAAGCCAAGGCATAGCATTAATTGAAGCTTGGGCTATGAATGTGCCGAGTTTGGTTTGGAAAGGTAACGGCTCATTTGTGTACAAAAATCAAATTATTGAATGCGAATCGGCACCATACTTAACCAACGAATGCGGATTGTATTTCGAAAAAATACCGGATTTCATCGAAAATTTTAATTTATTGCTGCGGCAGAATTTACAGCCGCGCCAATACGTTTTAAATAATTTAACCGACGAAATAACTACAAGACTGTTCTTGCAACTTATTAATTTTAAACCATGAATATTGATAAATACATACAAAAACCGATTCCGATAAAAAAACAATTGCTTCAGCTTTTCGCCCCTGCCGATTCTATCACAATTTTCGACATTGGGGCTTGCGAAGGCGAAGATTCAATCCGTTACTCAATGCTTTTCCCGAACGCTACCATTATAGCTTTTGAACCGGTACCCGATAACATCAAAAAAATTGACCAAAACATCAAAAAACATGGGGTTAAAAACATTCGTATTGCACCTTTTGCCCTATCAAATTATGCCGGTACGGCGGCTTTTCAAGCTTCATCGGGCCAACCTTTCGAACATTCGAACCAATGGAACTACGGTAACAAATCGGGGTCGTTGCTAAAACCTGCTTCTATGTTGTTCGAAAAACACAGTTGGCTAAAATTCGAACAAAATATTGAAGTAGAATGCAATACAATAGAAAACTATTGTACGCAAGCCA
>JAIFNC010000148.1 GCA_020047935.1 Bacteroidota bacterium | reverse complement strand
AATAAATTCTTATATTTCTCTTCCAAACTTTGTTCAGGCAAGCCTTCCTGGTCGTATAATTTGCGTAACTCCACACCAACCGTATCGAGCTGTTCGCGCGCCAAGGTAAGCATTTGAACAAAAGTCTGCTCTAAAAACAAGGTTAGTTTTTGTCGCTTTGGGTTTTTATCAACATAATCAAATAAATCATCGAAATATTTATCCGGGAAAACTTTCTGAATTCCTTTAATATAAGCATATAATTCCAGCTCATCTTTATCAACCATCGACAGACTGTTCATATAGGTTTGAAATAAGACTACCGAAAATAACGAAGATATCTTTATATATTTCTCTTTTAAGCTAAGCATATTGAATATTTTTTCTTCAAAATTACAAAAAAATTTTGTTGACAACCATAAATTTACCTAACCCGGCTTTATTAATAATGCACCACTTTACAATTCGGACAAGCCAATTTAAAGGCATCGACCTCTTTAACTGTTAATTTAGTATTATAACATTTCAGACTTTCCAGATTTTTTAAAACTCCAAGTTCCTTAATGCTCGCAACGGGCGAATTAAAACAATCAACCGATTTTAATTTGAAAAGCAATGCAACTTGTTTCAACGATTTAACTTTTGTTCCTGCAATATTCAAATATTCAAGGTTTTTTAAGCTTTCAATAAATTTCAGACTTTTTACCGGAGTATTTTCAATATTTAACGAAACCAAATTAACATTACCGGCAACAGCCTCCAAATCAGGTATAGGCGAATTGTTTATTTTCAGGGTTCTGAGTTCCTTCAAGCTCCCAAGCACCGAGTAATTAGTTACTTGAGTGGAAACTAATTCAAGCGATTCCAGCATTTTTAAGTTTCTAAGCACATCAATAGAATTAATATCGAACCGGTCTTTTAATTCAATACTTTTTAGCGTTATCCAACTGTGCAATTGTTCACGCGTTGGCTCTTTATCTAATGCTGTATGCGCACGGAAAATTTGCTGCCACTCGGGATTAACGGTATTCCAGACCTTAAGCAACGAATCGGTTTGCCAAACTACTAAACATTTCGAGTTTTGTTTATTGAACGAGTAAACTGCATCTTCAGTAATTTTGGTAAAATCGAAATAAGCTTTGGTAAGTTTTGATAACAATAACAAAGGTTTAATTATAGAAACTTGCGTACTGTCGGCAATTAATAATTCCAGTTCCGAAAGTCCGGCAAGTGCTTCGATATCGGCAATTTTGGTATACGAAATATTTAATTTGGCCAAACTTTTAACTTTATTCAAAGGCAATAAGTTGCGTATTTCGGTATGTGAAGCATTAATTTCTTTCAAATCGATTAAATCAGAAATTGGTTGCAAATTCGAAACCGAAGTATTGGAAATATCAAGCGTTTTTAAATCAACCAATTGACGCAAAGGCTCAATATCGCGAAGTTTTTTATTTCCTGCAATCGATATAGTTTCCGTTGCAATAATTTTATGCAATGTTTCGGTATCCGGATTATTTCCGACCTTTAATTTTGCCGACAATACCTCTTTCCAATCAGCCGACATGGTTTTCCACCAATTCAATAATACTTCCGATTTATAAACCACCAGTGCCTTTTTGTGCTTTTGCATAAACTCATCGGCTTTAGTTTTCGAAATTTTGGTATTATCGCAAAAAACCATTTCGAGTTTTGGCAAGCCGGTTAGCGCATCCAAATTATCAATAGCACAGCCATTTAAATATAGGTGTTTAAGGTTTTGCAAGCCTTTAATCGGACTTAAATCTACAATTCCGGTACGTTCGGCAAATAAATATACCAACGAATTTTTTCCGGCAATTGCTGACAAATCGGTAACGTTTGTGCCTGAAATTTTAATTAGTTCAGGTTTAATAATATACTTCAAGTAGCTTATATTGGCAATTTTAGTACCTGAAAGCCTAATATCGGTAAGCAATGTAAGTTCTTTTATAAATTCAGTGCCGGTAATTTCAGTATTTTCGATATTTATTTTTTCAAGCTTTCTAAAATTCGAAATAATTGTTGCGTCGGAAACTTTTGTATCGGCAATATATAATTCCTTTAGCTCGGTTATATATTTAAGCATCGAAATATCGACAATTTTAGTATTCGATATATCAAGCACTTCTAATTTAGTATAATTTCGAATTGGCAAAAGCGACGAAATTTCGGTTCCTGCCAAATTCAATTTTTTAAGGTCTGAAAAGTTGCTTAAAACGGTCCAATCGCTAAAAGTTTTTTTATTCGTAAAATCCAATTCGGTAATTTCTTGCAATTGTTTAATCCTGCCCGAAGTTATAGGTTCGGTAAGTTTATATTTTTCGGTAAAAAATGCTTTCCAATCGGCATCCATATTCTTCCACCAATCGAGCAGTTCTTTATCGGCATTCAGTTTTGTTGTATAAATGCTTACAATTTTCAAATCGTTCTCAGCTTCATCCACATTAATTTCAACATAACGTTTCCGTGTCGATTTTACGGTGTCGCCGCCAATTGTAAAACCGGTAAGCACACGACTTAGGGTAACTCTAAAGTATAGGACATTGTTTTCGTTCACAAAATGCTCAATATTTTCGATAATAAATTCAAATTTTGCTTTTACAAAAAAGAAATCGATATCCTTTAAATAAGCCTGAACATCCTTACTTATAGGCATATCGCGCTTTTCGTCCAAATCGTCTTCAATTTGAACTTTATCGTTTTTGAAAAACTTCAAATAACTTTCCTTTACAACGGTTTCCTTTTCGCTTGCCGGGTTTTGGTCGTCGGCAAGGGTATTCATTGCGTATGCTAAAAAATGAATCAATCGTTCGGCTTGTCCTTTATATTCCACAATTTTATTATACTGCGCAGTATCTGAATTTGCCGTTTGTGCAAAAACATTTCCGCTTCCAAGCGAAATTGCGCAAATTCCGGCAACCAAATAACTTAAACATTTAGTTTTCATCGAAATACTATTTAATTATACACTATTTAAAAACGTAAAGTTACGAATTATTTATTCGAAATTGGTTCAAAAGCATGTAAATACGCTTTTTTTTCGTCGTTGGTTATTTTTGATACTGAACTGATTAGCCAACCGGCATTTAAACCGGGCTTTTCGATATTTTCGAGTTTAAAATACCAATTATCAATTTGCAAAAAATGAAATACAACCTGATTAACCATTTCAAATTTAATTTTTTCGGTTTTAATATCGTAAAAAAATAAAGCTGTTTTATCGATAAAAAATGAATTTTGGGCATAATCGGTAACTTGATTATTTTTATCGAAAGCTTTTTTGAAATTCATAAAAGCAATTTCATGACTTAGCGGATGCAAAAATTGTTTATTCTCGGTTTTATTTGCTTCCGGAAAAAGTGCATCATAATTGGCGTTAAATACATTGGTTACAACCCATTTCCATCCGCCATTTTCTTGTTCGCGTTTCAGAATAAGTATAAAATTTTCCTTGCCTTTCTCGGTATTAAATATTACATCGGCTTCGGCATACCAAGCTGCTGCATATATATCCAGAAATTTTGGGTTGTTTTTATTGATCACGTATTCGGTAAATTCCTTGCGAACGGCATCATCCGCAGGTAATCGACGCTCTTCGAAAGCAAGTTCCAAATAATTGGTGCGAAGTTTTATATCTCTATATTTGCGATTATCCGGTTCATAACGTTTACCTTTTTCGTCCTCTTCGCCATTAAATCGTTTAAAAAATTGCCCTACTTGCTTATTGCGTGCCATTAAGGCAGCCTCGTCCGCCGGGTCGATGGTTGAACCGTTATTTACCGAAATTTGAGCCCAACTTTCCGCCCAAGAAAACATAGTAATCGCTATTATTAAAAAACCTATTTTATTCATTTCTGCTATTTACATTTATATTTTTGCAACCTATAACATACTTTACACCTGATTAACAACACTTTAGTAATTTAATGTTAGAATTATTTCCTCCCAACAACCTATTAATTTCTAGCCAAATTAAAACTTCAAACCGTTATTTATTAACCGTTTCAATTTAAATAAATAAACCCGATAAATACAACGGTTTATCAGGTTTATTTTTGTTTTGAAAAAGTAAATTAGTTCGGTTTAGTTTCAGCAACCCGAATATCGCCCAACATTACATCCCAGAATCCGATTAATCGGCCTTGTATTTGTGTTTGCTTGCGCTCAACATAAATTGTAATGTCTTTTTTGGTGGTATCCACATATTTTAACCCTTCCTTAGTAACGCCTTCGAACTTTTGATATATAGTAATAACACCTACGTATTTGCCATCGGGTTGCAATTCGAGTTCCGAAATATACTGAATATTGAACCAACTAATGTTCACTTTGCTGTAATTAAGCAACATTAACCGCTCAAAATATTTTTGAATCGGGTAATAAATTACATCGGTTTTATTTATCGATGAAACTCCAATTTGGGCATCGGGAGCAAAGAGTTCTAAAGCGCGCTCAATTACACGATTAGCTTCAGACCAAGGCGTTTTTTTATCGCCTATAATGCTAATATACTTACTTAAATCGCGAACTTTTTCAAGCGCCAAACTGTCAACTGCTGCTTTTCGTTCGCCGGTTAATTGCGGTTGCGCCCACACGGTTCCGGTAAAAACAACCGTAACAAAGGCTACGGACAATATTTTACTTAATCTCATTATTTATTTCTATTAATTATTAATTATACTTAAAAAGGTGAGGCTATTTTTTCTCTATTTCAACTAACTTTATTTTCTCGCCCTCAGCTTTTTCAATTTTAACTATTTTATTACGATGCACTTTTTGGTCTTTAACATACTCCAAATATTTTTTAATCGTAGTTGGCTTATCATAATCAACTTCGTTGCCAAAAGTTCCCAAAATTATAAGTACATCGGCGTCGGGTGAAGTAAAATAAGTAAGCGCTTCGGCTATCACTTTATCAGCTTCGGCAGGGCTTGTTGCAGTAGCTATTTTGGTTAAATAGCGGTCGAACCTTGTATTCAAATCCAATACCTCCTCTTGGTCTTTTGCTTCCTTTTCCTTTTTAATTTTTTCTTCTTCGGCAAGTTTAATTTTTTTATCCGAAATTAGTTTCTCCAAATCCGCAATTAATTTCAATACTTCGGGGTCGGTACTGTTAATTGCTTTAATTACTGCTAATTTGTTTTCAATATCAACCAACGGCATATTATTAAAACCACCAATTAGCGTATTAAGCTGATTTTTCATTTCACTCAACTTAATTTGTTCATCGGTTAAAACCTTATCGGTATTCACAGGCTTCTTCGAACGACACGAGCTTAAAACACTAACTCCAATAAGCGCAACAACGCATATAAACACAATTCTTCTTATCATGGTAATTCAATTATTTAATTAAAATCAACACAAAAATAACGGTTCTAAACTAAAACTATTATGATTTACGAAAAATTAATTCGAGTTTAATTACAAATTACGCATTTTTAAGAATTTATTTCAATATAAATCAATGTTTTAGTTCATAAAATATACAAAATCTATTGAAATTTACTTAAATTTCTCAATTTTACTATAAATTTAATCCTATATTTTAATAACTCACCTAAAAAATACTTTAAGAAGTATTGATTTAATCTACGACACGTAAATTATTAATTTTAAGCAACTTACATTAAATAAAATTCATTGTTCAAAATAAAGTATATCCTATTAAATCTATTTTTTTATAATTATTTTGAAAATAATTAAAAAAATACTTGCATTTTGTAAATTTAGATTATATATTTGCAGTGTAATCATTATCAATTAACAATAAAACTAAACAACAATGAGAACAATGAAAATTAAACTTGGTTTTAGCGAAGAAACCGGTTTGCAAGAACGAAGAACAAAATTGAAAACTTGGGCCAAAGGAATTAACCGAGTAAACAGTGTAAAAGTGTTGGAAGAAAAACATTACCCCAATATGAGTTACATTGTAATAGAAAACCCAAATTGCTAAATAAAAAGCGGCTTCCAAAAAAGAAGTCGCTTTTTTTATTGAAAAAAAAAATTTTAGAAAAGGTTAAAATGAATAGTAAGCAGTATGAAAAGAAAAAAATTGCAGAATTACGAAGAGAAAAAACAATAGATATTCAAAAAAATTGCAAACAAATTCCGGTATCAAAATTTAAAATCGAGAAATGCCATTGAAACTAAAAGTAGGGGACAAAAAAAAGCGAATACCGGGTATTCGCTTTTTTTTATTTAATAATTTATTATTCGCCTTCGCTGTCGAAAAACTCATCAATAGCAGCTTTCATCAATCTATCCAATTGGTCGCGTTGCAAGCGAGTCAATTTAGGCTTTTGGCTGTCTTCATTGTCTTCCTGAACCAAATATGAAACAGTTACACCCAAGGCCTCAGCCAATTTCAAAAGCGGGTCGATACTGTAATTATTCACATCTTTGCGGTTAAGCATTACGCGAAGGCTTACTGTAGGAATATTAGATTCGCGAGCAAGTCGAGCAACCGACCATCCTTTTTCAATTCGCAATTGCTCTATTTTCTTTGTTATATTCATGGTAAAATATTTTAATTTATTAAACAATATTTTCAGTACACTTAATTATAAAATTAACAATTTCAAAATTAATACATATTTTGTAATAATGCAACGTTTCTATTCTTTTTTTACAAAATTTTTCAATTCAAAACATATTACAATAGTCATCGCATTAAATTGCCTCACAAAGCATACTATACTTTGGTCTTTTCTGCCAGTTTATCATACATTGCATCGGCAAGTTGAATGCACATTTCCATATCAATTTTGCTGGGTGCCCCTTTTGCTTCAATAATAGATTCCGGAATAAAATCCCATTCGGACTCTTGCGCAAACGTTTTTAAAACTTTAACTCCTGCTTTATTCCAGCTTGAAGAGCCAAAAATACCCAACACTCGGTTTTTCAATTCAACTTGAACCAATTTGCTAATTACCATTTCCATGGAAGGAAAAATAGAGCTGTTGTATGCACTGCTGCCAAGCATTACTCCTCTATACTTCCATATTTCGGAAAGGATGAATGAAATATGCGTTTTTGAAGCATCGTAAATTCGTATATTTTTTATACCGCGCTCGGCCAATCGTCGTGCTATGGCGTCGGCAAGCAACTCGGTATTGCCATACATTGAACCAAAAACAATAACTACTCCTTGGTCGGCTTTATAACTTGACCATTTTTCGTATAAATTTACGACGTAATTTATGTTCGACCGCCAAATAAGTCCATGTGTAGAGCAAATGTGCGATAAATCGAGCGCCTTGACAGTTATTGCAGCTTTATTGGCCATTTTCGAGTATTTACCCACTATGTTCGAATAATAGCGCAACATTTCGTCGGTGTAATATTGCAGGTTCACTTCGTCGTCAAAAATACCGCCATCTAATGTACCAAAGCTTCCAAAAGCATCGCCGGAGAAAAGAATTTTCTCGGTAGTTTCATAGGTCATCAT
>JAIFNC010000332.1 GCA_020047935.1 Bacteroidota bacterium | reverse complement strand
ATAATGAATGCAAGCAGCAGCGGCATTAAAAACGATTTAAGAATCAAATAATGAATTCTTTTAAGCATATTTTAATTGTATATACAGTACATTTTTTTCGAATGGCAAATATAGTATTTAATGTTTGATTGGAATTGATTTTTTCTTCAATTTGAATAAAAAAAACCGAAATAATGCATATTTCGGTTTTTGCTTTGGGTCGAAAAACAATTTTTATGCTCCCAAACCATATTTTAGCTGTTCAATTTGCTTGTTCCACAAATTGGTAGTTTCTTCTACTTCGTCGGCTTCTGCAAAATCGGTTACGGTAAGCATTACATCGCCGGTAAGTTCATCTTGCGATACTTTTAATTCGAAATAATAATCATCTTCTTCTTCATCGTCAGGGCCTTCAACCCAACGGAATCGGATGGATTGGTTTTCTTTTTTTTGAAGCAATTTAGCATATTGCTCCGAGCGATCCCAAAGAAATTTGTAACATTTTTTCTCTATATTTACATCGTCGCAAAACCATTCCGACAATCCGCTTGGTGTACTAATTCGGTTATAAATCAGTTTCGGCGAGGCATTAATTGCATATTCGAGCCGAATTTTTTCCTTATTTTCCATACCTTGTATTATAACTTAAAGAATGCGCAATATAAGGATAAATTGGAGAATTACAAATTTTATTCGAATATTCAAAAAAAAATACTTATGTTTTTAAGCATTTTTTATGGATTGCATAAGTTCTTGTTTTGAATTCGTATGTAAAGAAAAAAATGTGTCGATAATTGTTATCAACACATTTATAAATTAACCTATTCAAAAAATCTATTTCAAAAATTTAAGCACCTCTGCATTATAAGTTTCATAAGCTTCGAACATAACAAAATGTCCGGCTTTGGGTATCATTATCAGTTGGCTGTTTTTTATTTTTGAAGCGCCGTTTTTGGCAATTTCAACCGTTCGTCCGGGGTTTAGGTACCGGTTCGGTATCAGGTTATCGTTTTCGCCAAAAATAATGAGTGTTGGTTGGTTTATTTTATCCAATTTATCAATCACCGGTTCGTCAACCATTCCGCCTACCGATTTGCTTACCGCGTAGCAATAATTGTCAAAATCGGAAGCTGAGCGCATAGCAGCTCGGTCGGTTATCATAAAACGGGCAGTGGGTGGCATGTTGTAAAAGTTGCTTGCCAAATTGGTTTCAATAGCATCGTACGGGGTAAGTTTTACCAAATTTACCGACATTACATCTTTAAACCATTGTTTTTGTCCGGGGTGAAATGCTTCGAAACCTGCCGGTGCTGCAAGAATTAGGTTTTTAACCAATTGCGGATATGCCAAGGCGGTAATCATCGAAATTTGCCCGCCCATTGAATGTCCTGCCAGGGTAACTTGTTTTAAATCCATTCTTTCAATAAATTCGGCTACTACATTGGCATAAAAGCTCATTAAGCCCGAATGCGGATTTTTCGACGATTTTCCGTAACCCGGCAAATCAATGGCAATACAACGGTATTTTTTACTCAGCTCCGGAATGTTTTTGTCCCAAGCAGGCATATAACTGCCCAAACCATGAATAAAAACTATGGTTTCGGTTCCTGTTCCTTCGTCGGAATAGGCAAGGTTTATTTGGTTTGCAAGTTGAATGTATTTAACTTCGGTACGGTATGAAAACTCGCTCATTGAGTTTAACTTAGGTATATTTGTGTACGAAGCGCATGCTGAAAATAGTATGGTAATTAGCATACCGGTTAGTAGGTTGAATTTCATTTTCAATTTTCCTTTTGTTAAAATATTAGCCATTTATACACCAAAAAAGCGGTCCATGGATTCGACGGACGGCCGGTGTTGCTCAATCCGTTAATATCGGAACCGTTCGAAGCATCGTTGCTATCAAAAAAATTGCCGAGTTGCATATACGCCCCATGAAGTTCTAAACTCATAAACGGACCGAAATTATATTTTAATGCTGCATTAGCTTCCCAACCTATAAATTTGCCTCCGTTTTGCGGTTTAACAGAGCTTAATGCCGCGCCGCCGCCTACTTTGGCGTTTATTCGGTTTGGTACAATGTCTTTCGAAAAGTTTGCTATTCCGGCAGTTACGCCATAGCCCATATTCGAAATATCGGAAATAACCGGCGTGTACCTATTTACCACATTGGCATGCGGAAACAGCAAATAAGTACCCGAGCTTACAAAAATATTTGCAGGCATACCCCAAGTGTTTCCGGTAATAACTCCCGAATATTTGCCGTTTGTAATACCGTCGGCATCGCCCGAAGTGTACATCATTTCAGCCGAAACATAATCGGATGTTGTTTGCCCGTAGCGGTACGCACCTCGCAAATTTAATCCCAAACCGCCAATATCAACTGCTTTTACATATTCGGTGCCTTGTTTTTTGCGCACCGTACCCAGGTTGTAGTTTACAAAACCGGTAAGTTGAAGTCGGTCAATCCAAAAGTCGACATTTCGACCAAAATACATGCCTGCCCACGCAATATCTGCTTGGTAATCGTTGGTTCCCAAATTGAAAACAAACGCTCCGTTCGAATTGGCTAAGGTACTGGTTAAACCCTGACCAAAAACCGAAACTCCGCCTTTGTTTTTACCGCGATCTTGCACGGCATAAATTGAAGCGCCGGCAGTCCAAGTCATCGTAATTTTCTGATGATACATCAATTCAAAAAGGTTTACGTCGTCTTTTACTTCTGCGTCGTTTTCGTATAGTTTGTAAAACCCGGCTTTAAACGAATTAAAATCTTTGTCCCTGCGAACCGAAATACCTACCCCGTCGGTTCCCCAATAAGCCAGTCGGTAGCCGGTGGTGGTCATTTTGTCAAAATACGTACGATATGGGTTGTAAGGCGTATCGAACAGCCGTTGTAACCCTAAATTAATGTACCAATCTTTAACCGGAATAAGTTCAAGTTCAATATTTTGCGTTTGAATATTAACTTGGTCGGCTGAAATTGCCGAACCTTTATTGGCACTCATACCATAGGCTTGGTCGCCCCAAGTCCAGTCAATTTCGAACGAAGCTCGCAAAATTGCTTTGCCGTTGAACAGCTTTGGCTGATAGATGAAAAAAGGAATAAGACGCTGTTCGATATAAGCCGAATTTATCGTATCGGAAGTGTTCGATGAGTTTGAACCAAACAATCGACCTACCAATTGTCCGCTAAAAAGGCTTGCTTCAGGGTACATATTCGAGCTTACCGCTTGATTTATATAGAAGGCAAAAAACTGCAATTCTTTGTTCACTTTTGAACCCGAAGGAATATCGTTTTTAAATAAATTTGCAGCATTGCTCATTTGTGTGTCGGTTTGTGCAATTACCACATTTGTAAGCAGTACCCCAATAATTAAAAGTGTAAAATACCTCATTTTTTATACTGAAATTAAAGTTAAAAAAGGTTGCTCGAATATATTCAATTTAATATAAAATTAAACCGAACAGCATGCTTTGCAACTTGTAATAGCAAAGTTAGCGCTAAAATTCGAACAACCTTTCGTTGAATTGAAACGAGTATTAATTAATTCTAATGTATTTTTGTACATTAAGAACACCAAGCGTACCACCGTTGGTACTGCCGAATCCGCCTGCAGGTGTTGCCGGAACATTCTGGGTTCCCGATGTTTGAGCTACCTCGTACCAAAGTACTTCGGGTCCGGTTTTAATTTCGAAAATACCCGAAGCCGCAGCAGCATAAGGAAGTTCTTGTGCAATTACAATAGTCCAAATTTCGGCCACCGTGCTTTTGGCAATGGTGTAAGTTCCTTTAAAAAGAACATCGGGAGTAGTTGTAATATTGCCCTTGTTAAATTGCTTAACTTCATAGGTTTTATCGGCCTTAAATTCAGCAAAAATTGAATCGACTTTAAAATAAGTAACTAACAACGGAGCTACATTGGTTTTTGAAGAATACCATTTGCCAATAATACCCAAGTTTTTACCTAAGTTCGACGAAGCTATTAGCGCGGTTTCAGTCATTGCTTTACCTTCAGCATCATAAATTGAAGTACCTGTTTTAGGCGCAACTTTAATCACCTCGGTGCCTTGAGTAACCGATGTAACCGTTAATTCAACCACAAATTTGTCTTCACCGGCTACGTGTTTAATTTCGTAGGTGAAATTTACACCTTCAATAGTTACCATAACATTGTCTTTTGTTAGGTTGCCGGTTTTGGTTGGAGTAGCATACACCGGTTCCGAAAGGGTTACCGTTGCCGTTTTATTGCCGGCAGCAAGTTCAACTTTCGAAAAAGTTGGTGCCAAATTTTCAGCTTCTTCGCTGCACGATACCATGCTTGCCATTGTAATTGTTACGGCAGCAAATAAATAAAGAATAGTTCTCTTCATAGTCTTTTTGTATTTAATTTTGAGTTAAAAATACGGCATTTTTAGTACACTTAGTTGGCATTTCAATATTTATATGGTATGGACTATAGTTTGTTTTTATGTTGAATATTATTTTAAATTGTTGAAAATATGATTGTTGGTATTAATAATTTGTACTGCGACTCGATATTTTCAGCTTTTGTTGAAAAAGGACGATTAACAAGATAAGGTACAAATGTAATTTTTAAATTTACTTAATTGTCAGCGTTTAATTAGGTTTTGCAGATTGGAAAACATAATTTAATTTTGAATTTTAATTTTTTTATGAACAAAGAAGAATATATTGAAATAAGGCGTTCAGGCGTAGAGTTAAATTCCAAACTTATGCATTTTGATACGCTTACAAAAGATAGAATAAATAAAGCGGCAAAACTGCTTGGCATGATAGATGGCAAAATCATTGCGATGCAAAATGAAAATGAATCAGATTTTTTATCTGATTTTATGTTGTTCGAAAAATATTCCGGTAATAGTCGATTAATTGATGAATTTTACGATAGCGAAATAGAATTAGCCGATTTAGAAGAGGAGATATTGGAGGGGCTGTTGAATAACTGTAGTTCTCTGTATCAAGTTGTTGCTGCTGATAAAGCTCAATATAGTTTGCAATTTCGCGATTTGCTTAATCCATCGTTACCCGAATTAACGGTAATAGATATTAATTTTTCACAAAATTATATTAGTAATGTCTTGTTTTTTACACGATTAATCCCAATTCGAGATTTGTATATGTCATCCGGTGCAATAATGGGATTCAATTTCCGCAGAGTTGATCAATTATTGGCGGATTTATCGGTAGAAGTTTTTAAAAAAAGACGAAAACTTGGTCAGGCGGAGCTGTTTTTGTTCTTCTTTAAAAAATACAGGCAATTGGGTTTAAATTCTTATAATAGAGAAGTTTAGTTTATGGTGCAAGTAATAAAAAGGGTAAAATTAAAGATACTATCTTTCAAAAAGATAGTATCTTTAGCATAAATCTGACTTCTGTAATCTGATAACTATACTTTCCCCCACCTAATTACATTTGCACCCCAAGCGTAGCCAATACCGGCGGCAATCATCGAAATTACGCTACCTTCGGCTATTTTGTTTTGTTGAAGAGCCAAGTGCAGCGACAAAATTTGGTCAACTTGCCCAATATGCCCAAAGTGGTCTAAATAAATGCTTTGCTCGGCGGTTAAGCCCAATTGGTTTAGCATAAAATCGTGCCCTGAGCGTTTGAAATGAAGGACTGCCAAATAATCTAAAGTTACTTTATCAATTTTCGATTTTGCAAATGCTTTGTCAATACATTCGAACCATTTTGCCATCGACACTTCGTTCAAACGGTCTTTCATGTGTTTTTCGTCGAAAACCCGAAGCGACTTGTAAGCTTGTCCAAGGTTTTGGGGAGTAATTGGTTTTTCGGTGCCGCCAAATTCAACGCCTACATCGCGCGAAAGGCTGCCGTCGGTAATAATATGCGTGCCAAGCAGTTGGTTTCTGCCTAAGTTTTTTTGTAGAATAATGGCACCGGCACCGGCTGCCAAATTGTACATAAACGACACCGCATTGTCGGTATAGTCTATAAAATCGCCATTTCGGTAGCCGCCCACAATTAGTACAGTGTTAATTTCGTCGTCGGCAAGCATCATATCTTTAGCTATTTTCATGGCAGCTACGGTAGTTCCGCAACGCTGCTGAACATCAATAGCCCAAGCATTTACCGCACCAATTTGTTCTTGTATATAAATGCCCGAGGTGGTAAGCGGATATTCCTTCCATTCTTCGCCCATACATAAAATAAGGTCGAGTTGTTCGGCTTTAATACCGGTGTTTTCTAAGGCTTCTTTGGCAGCGCGCACGCCCATTTCTTGTGTTCCGTCGTTGGCTCCGGGAATAGGTTTTTCAACAATACCAAGTTTTTCCGTTACGGCTTTTTCGCTCCAAACGCCGTTGGTAGCTGCCGAAATTTGTGCGGCTGTCATTCGGTTTGCGGGTAAGTAAATGCCGGTTCCTGCAATGCCTATGTGGGATGATGATTTCATTGGTTTTCTACATTAATAAATAAACAAATTACTGCCAACAGCAAGCCCGGCGCCCGAAGCCATAAAAAGTACGGTATCGCCTTTTTTTACAAGCCCGCTCGTTACCGCATGATGAAACGCCATAGGCACACAGCCCGAACCGGTATACCCGTATTTATCCATAATGAAATTGGTTTTTGAAGCCGGTTGTTCCAGCAAGTCCATAACTTTCAGTATAACCGATTTGTTTATTTGCGTGAAAATAAAATGGTTCACCTTGTCTATAGGCAAATTGGCTTTTTCGAGCAGTTTGTTTACTACCATGGGCCAAAGCCTTACATTTCGGTCGCCCGGCAGAGGTTGCAGGTTTTGCAAGCCGTATTCGCCGGCATCTATGCGTGCTTTGGTTACCGGTTGGCGCGTTCCGCCGGCATACACGCCAATATAGTCCCATTGGGTGCCTTCGGTAAGCAGTTGTCCGGTTAGGTATTGCGAAGTTTTTGAGTTGCTTTTTAAAACCACTGCTCCGGCACCGTCGGCAAAAATTGAGTAGCCAAAAGCATCTTTTTCGCGAACAAATGCCGGCATATTATACACCCCAATAATTACGGCATATTGTATGGTTTTATCGGTTGCCATTATTCGTACCGCATTGTCAAATGCTATAGTAAAGCTTGCACACGAGGCACTTACATCAAACGCCGAAGCCCAAGTTTCTTTTTTCTGAATTCGACCCTGAACTAAAATTGCGGTTGCCGGAGTAATAAATTCGGGCGTATCGGTGGCTACAATAAACAAATTGATGTCGTCGGGCGTTAAACCGGCTTTTTCAATGGCGTTTTGCGCGGCTTTGGTGGCAAAATCGGCGGTAGTTTCGTTTATTCCGCGTAAGTGTGCAATGTGCCGTTGGTAAATTCCGAGTTTTTGCTCGGTTTTTTCGGCATCGAACTCAATGCCTGCAAGGTTTTTAAGTTCTTGGTTATCTATCGGTTCGCCGGGTGCGTACACGCCGGTTCCTATTATTTCAATTGGTAACATCTTTTGAATTGTTAGTTGTTAATTATTAATT
>JAIFNC010000251.1 GCA_020047935.1 Bacteroidota bacterium | reverse complement strand
CCAAAGAACCGGGTGCAAACGGCGAACCGTTGTACTTGGATATTCGCGATCTTTTCTACGGAAAAGCAAACGCGCCTATGGTATTGGGCGGACGTTATGGGTTGAGCTCGAAAGATACTACCCCGGCTATGGTGGTAGCAATTTACGACAACATGGCTAAAGCCGAACCTAAAAACCGCTTTACCGTTGGTATTAACGACGATGTAACTTTCCTTAGCTTACCGCTTACTCCCGAAATTTCGATTGCCGATAAAGGTACTTTCGAAGGTAAATTCTACGGTTTAGGTTCTGACGGTACAGTGGGTGCCAACAAAAACTCGATTAAAATTATTGGCGACAACACCAATAAATATGCACAAGCTTATTTCTCGTACGACTCTAAAAAATCGGGCGGTATTACCACATCGCACTTGCGTTTTGGCGATGCGCCCATTCGTTCGGCTTATTTGGTTGGTACACCCGACTTTGTAGCTTGCCACGTTCCGGCTTATTTGGAAAAATACGATATGCACGTTGGTTTGAAAAAGGGCGGTACTTACTTGCTAAACAGCCCGTGGAGTGTTGAAGAAACTATAGCCAAACTGCCAAACCACTTGAAAAAGTACATGGCAGATAACCAAATTCATTTCTACACCATTGATGCTACCAAAATTGCTAAAGAACTTGGTTTGGGCAACCGCACCAATACTATTTTGCAAGCTGCATTCTTTAAAATATCGGGCGTAATTCCTTACGACTTGGCAGTTAAAGATATGAAAAAAGCGGTAGTTAAATCGTACGGCAACAAAGGCGAGGAAATGGTTCGCATGAACAATGCAGCTATTGACCGCGGTGGCGAAGTAGTTAAAATTGAAGTTGATAAAACCTGGGCTAAACTTCCGGTTACTGCAAAAATTGACAGTCGCAAAAACGTTCCCGATTTCATTAGAAATGTTGTTGAACCTATTAATAACCTTAAAGGCGATTTGTTGCCGGTAAGTACATTCTTAGGTCGTGAAGATGGAACTTTCCCTGCAGGTACTACGGCTTACGAAAAGCGCGGTATTGCTGTTAGCGTTCCGGAATGGCTTGCCGACAACTGTATTCAGTGTAACCAGTGTGCGTTGGTTTGTCCGCACGCTTGTATTCGTCCGTTCTTGTTAGACGAAAAAGAAGCTGCAGCAGCACCAAAAGGTACGGTTTTATTAGATTCTAAAAACAAAGAAGCCAAAGATTTGGGTTATAAATACCGCATTCAGGTTTCGCCTTTAGATTGTACCGGTTGCAACAACTGCGTTGATGTATGCCCTTCTAAAGAAAAATCGTTGGTATTAAAGCCGCTTGAAGAACAAATGAACGAACAACCCGTTTGGGATTGGATGATGTCGGATGTTACAAGCAAACAAGATAAAATTGACACCAGCAAAAACGTGTTGGTTAGCCAATTCGCAACTCCGTTGTTCGAATTTTCGGGCGCTTGCTCGGGTTGCGGCGAAACTCCATATATTAAGCTTATTACTCAGTTATTTGGCGATAAAATGATGGTTGCCAATGCTACCGGTTGTTCTTCTATTTACGGCGGTTCGGCTCCGGCTACTCCGTATACCGTAAATGCCAAAGGACACGGTCCGGCTTGGGCTAACTCGTTGTTCGAAGACAATGCCGAGTTTGGCTTGGGTATGGCTAAAGGTGTAAGCAAATTGCGCGACCGTATCGAGCGCCTTATGACCGAAGCTATTGCCGATGCAAACTACAACGCCAAAGCTAAAGAAGCATTTAAAGCTTGGATTGAATCGCGCGAGAATTCGGAAACTACCGAAAAAGCATCGGATGCAGTTAAAGAAGCCTTAAAAGGTGCTAAAGATGAAAGAGCGGTAGAAATAATGAAATTGAAACATTATTTGGTTAAAAAATCGCAATGGATTTTTGGTGGCGACGGTTGGGCTTACGATATTGGATTCGGTGGCTTAGACCACGTATTGGCAAGCGGCGAAAACCTGAACGTATTGGTTATGGATACCGAAGTGTATTCGAACACCGGCGGACAGTCGTCGAAAGCTACTCCGGTAGGTGCGGTGGCTAAATTTGCTGCATCGGGCAAAAAAATACGCAAAAAAGACTTGGGCGCTATGGCCATGACTTATGGTTATGTATATGTAGCACAAGTGGCTATGGGTGCAAACCAAGCTCAGTTCTTTAAAGTGCTGAAAGAAGCCGAAGCTTACCCCGGACCATCGTTGGTAATTGCTTATGCACCTTGTATTAACCACGGTATTAAAGGCGGTTTGTACAAAACACAGGACGAAGAAGCACAAGCAGTTAAATCGGGTTACTGGCATTTATACCGTTTCAACCCGCTAATGGCCGAAGAAGGTAAAAATCCGTTTACTTTAGATTCGAAAGAACCGGACTGGACAAAATTCCAAGGTTTCTTGTTAAACCAAGTTCGTTATTCTTCATTAAAGAAAACATTCCCTGAAATTGCCTCGGAACTGTTCGTTCAAGCTGAAGCTAATGCTAAATGGCGTTACAACGGTTACAAACGTATGGCCGAAATGGACTATTCAAAATAAAAATTGAATATTGGTGTAAGTAATTATTTGCTTACACCCTATTTTTATTTAATTTAGTACACAAAAATAAATTTACAGTTATGGCAGATTTAAAAACAAAATATTTAGGACTTGAACTTAAAAGTCCGATTGTAGTGGGTGCATGCAATTTGGTTGCCGATTTGGATAGCTTGAAACGTATGGAAGCTGCCGGGGCAGGTGCTATCGTTTACAAATCGTTGTTCGAAGAGCAAATTCAGTTGGAAGCCTTGGAAATGGAACAAGGAATGGAAGATTATAACGACCGTCATGCAGAAATGACTTCGTTGTTTCCGAACTTGGAACATGCCGGCCCAAAGGAGCATCTTTTCAATTTCAAAAAAGCAAAACAAGCGCTTACTATTCCGCTTATTGCCAGCCTAAATGCCGTTTACGATGTAACTTGGGTTGATTATGCGTTGGAACTGGAAAAAGCCGGTGCCGATGCTTTGGAACTAAACTTTTATAGTGTACCGCGCGATTTTAACGCAAACGGTAAAACAATAGAAGACCAGCAAGTGGCAATTTTGAAAGAAATTATGGACAATGTAAAAATACCGGTTAGTGTTAAACTAAGCCCGTATTACAGCAACCCGTTAAACCTAATTAAACAAATGGACGAAACCGGCGTGAACGGTTTTGTGTTGTTTAACCGTTTGTTCCAACCCGAAATTGATATTACCAACGAAGAACATCATTTTCCTTGGAATTTAAGCACACACGGCGATGCTCGTTTAAGTTTGCGTTATGCCGGTTTATTGCACAACCGCATTAAAGCCGACATTATTGCCAACACCGGTGTTTTGAACGGCAACGATGTTATTCAGATGCTTTTGGCGGGTGCAAACTCGGTACAAGTAGTTAGCTCGTTGTACAAAAACCGCATTGAAGTAATAGCCGAAATGCTTGCCGACCTTAAAACTTGGATGGATGCAAAAGGCTACAAATCGGTTAGCGAGTTCCGAGGCAAACTTTCGGACGCTACCATGAACGACCGTTTTGCCTACAAACGTGCTCAATACGTAGACATTTTGTACAATTCGAAAAATATTTTCGAAACCTACCCATTGCGATAATAGGTACTATTAAAAAAAGCACCCGACCGGTTTTAAAAACTTGTCGGGTGTTTTTTTATTGATCTTATTTGCAAGGATATCGGGAAAAAATTGTTGATTTTTACAGAATTACCGATGTTTGTTTACCAACAAACAAGTTTCAAAAAAGCAACGTACCGATTTAATGAAACGATATATACAAATTAAACAAATGCCGTTTTAGAGAATTTGTTAAAGAAATATGGAATGGTTTCAATACCTTTATAAAAGTTAAATAACGGATAGTTCTCGTTAGGCGAATGTATTGCATCGCTTTCCAAGCCAAAGCCCATAAGAATTGATTTTACTTCCAGCTCCTTTTCAAACAAAGCAATAATAGGAATACTTCCGCCGCTTCGAACCGGAATAGGTTGTTTGCCAAAGGTTTTTTCCATGGCAAATTCGGCTGCTTTATATGCGGCAATATCCACCGGCGATACGTAAGCATTTCCGCCGTGCAAATATTCAACCTTAACACGAACACCTTCGGGAGCAATTTTAGTTAAATATTCGCTAATTAGTCGCGAAATTATTTCGGGGTCTTGGTTGGGTACCAATCGCATCGAAATTTTGGCAAAAGCTTTCGAAGGCAGAATTGTTTTGGCACCTTCGCCCGTGTAACCGCTCCACATACCGTTTACATCCAAACAAGGGCGTATGCCGGTGTGCTCTTTGGGCAAATAACCTGTTTCGCCTTTTACGGCATCAATATCGAGCGATTTTTTATAGTTTTCCAAATTAAAAGGTGCCAATGCCATTAAGTCGCGCTCCTCGCGACTAATTTCTACCACATCGTCGTAAAAGCCGGGTATGGTAATTTTATAATTATCGTCGTGTAATTTTGCAATCATTTTTGCCAATGCATTGGCGGGGTTTACTATGGCACCTCCGTAAAGGCCCGAATGCAAATCGCGGTTTGGTCCCGTAACTTCAACCTGAACATAGCTTAACCCGCGCAAGCCGGTGGTTATCGATGGCGTGTCGTTGGCTATAATGGTAGTATCGGAAACCACAATTACATCGCTCTTCAGTTTAACTTTATTGGCTTTGCAATAATCGCCCAAATTCATCGAACCAACTTCTTCTTCGCCTTCAACCATAAATTTTATATTACAGGCTAGGTTTCCGGTTTTGTTCATCAGTTCAAACGCTTTTACTTGCATATACAATTGCCCTTTATCGTCGTCGGCACCGCGAGCCCAAATTTTACCGTCGCGTACTTCGGGTTCAAAAGGTTTCGAATGCCACAACTCCAACGGTTCGGCAGGCTGAACATCGTAATGTCCGTATACCATAACGGTTGGCAATTTAGGGTCAATCATTTTTTCGGCATATACTACCGGGTGTCCGGCAGTTTCGTTTACCTCGGCAAAATCGACACCGGCCTCGAGCAGTTTATTTTTCAAAAATTCGGCAGCTGCATACATATCCTGCTTGTTTTCGGGCTTTGCACTTACCGACGGAATGCGAATAAAATCGAATAATTCGTTCAAAAAACGGTCTTTATTCGCTTCAATGTAGTTGTTAATGTATTCCATATAAGTTTATTTTTGATTGTATTGGTTTACGTTTTAAAAAATTCAAATATAACCAAATAATTGAAGCAAGCAAAATAATTTGAATATTCGGAAGCTTTTTAAATGTTGATTCAATGTCATTAACTTAAGACCTCTTCAAGAAACAGAAAACGCTTGAAGCGGTTATATGCCAATTTTTTCGATGGTCTGTGACCAATCGAAGAATTTAAGCCGAACAATTAACTTAACGACTTTGAATGTTGATTTATAAATAACGAGAAACACCGCAAAATGCTCGGTATTAGTTATATATTAGTTACACGGCTCATTTAATGCGCTATAAATAGGTATTTTATAGTCGTTTTTTAACTTCATAAGGTAGAAACACTTACGTTTTTTTTAGAAAGTAGCCATTAGCAAATCAATGTTTTGCGAAGGCAATTTGAATTTTTTTGCAACAATAGCATTGGTTAAAATACCTTGAAAAATATAAACGCCGGCTCTAACACCATGGTTTATTTGTATTTCGGAGAATACGCCACCACAATATCCGGTTTCGCTTAAAATTGGAGTAAGTACATTGCTAATAGCAATAGATGCCGTACGCGAAACGGTTGATGCTAAGTTTGGCACACAGTAATGTATTACTCCGTGCTTTATAAAGGTAGGTTTGCCTAAATTGGTTAATTCAGACGTTTCGAAACAAGCACCGTTATCTACGCTCATATCTACAATTACCGAACCCGGTTTCATGGTTTTAACCATTTCTTCCGAAATCATAAACCAGCCCGAACTGTTGTCGAGGCTCAGTGCACCAATAATAACGTCGGCAGAGCGCATGGCTTTTTCCATAACTTGCGGATGATAAACCGAAGTAAATATAGGTGCGCCAAGGCTGCGTTGCAGTTCGTGTAATTTTGAAATAGAATTGTCGAACACTTTAATTTGTGCGCCCAATGCCATAGCCGCTTTTGCTGCATATTCGCCGGTAGTTCCGGCACCCAAAATAACTACTTCCGCAGGCGAAATACCAACTATTCCGCCCAAAAGCACGCCTTTTCCGCCCAACGATTTGCTAAGGTAGTTGGCAGCTATGGTTATGGCAACCGAACCGGCTATTTCGCTCATAGACCGAACGATTGGGTAGTTGTCTTTATCATCTTTTATAAATTCGAAACCAACGGCAGTAATTCGTTTCGACATCAAACTTGCAATGTATTCTCGGCTTCTGGTGGCAATGTTTAAGGTCGAAAGCAGGGTTTGCTTTTCGGTCATTAATTCGAGTTCGGAAAAATCGGGAGGCGAAATTTTAACCACTATGTGCGACTGTTTGTAAATTTCAATAGCATTCGCAACAACGATTGCTCCGGCTTTTAAATATTGGTCGTCGGGGTAGTTCGAATCTGTTCCGGCATTACTTTCAATAATAACCTTTAATCCATTGGCAACCAATAGTTCAACTGCCTGAGGTGTAAGCGGCACTCGGTATTCGTAAGGATTCTTATCTTTAGGAATACCAATAATAATGTCTTTAGGCACTTTGCCAACTTCTTTCATCAATTCGCGCGGCTGATAACCGTAAGTATGGGCATCTGGGCGATTAAAAGGTACATCGGAAAGGTTCATAAGTGTGTATTTTTTATCTAAAACAGATTCAAAATTCGTGTTTCGTCGGGCATTACATTTATACGTACCCTAAGCGTATCGGGTGGCAACAGTTCTTCAATTTTTTCGGGCCATTCTACAAAACATTTATGTTTTCCGTAGAAATAGTCTTCGTAGCCAAAATCGAATGCTTCGCTTACCGAGTTTATTCTGTAAAAATCGAAATGGTAAATTCGGTCGTCGGTTTTGGTTTTGTATTCGTAAACTATGGCAAAAGTTGGGCTGTTTACTGTATCGGTAACTTCCAATACTTGGCACAATGCTTTAATAAAAGTAGTTTTTCCGGCGCCCATTTCGCCATAAAAAGCAATAACTTTAGCCTTGGCAGCCAGTTGTACAAATTCCTTCGCTTTTTCGAGCAGTTCTTGTTCCGATTTAATAATAATCGAATTCATTATACTTTCGAATTGTTAAGGGTTATAATTGGAATAAGCATTTCTTCCAACGAAACTCCGCCGTGCTGAAAGGTATTTTTGTAATACCTTACATAGTGGTTGTAATTATTCGGGTAGGCAAAAAAGTCGTTATGTCCGGCAAAGATATAGCTCGAACTTAAATTTTCCGAAGGTAAGTGCACCGTTTCAGGTTTGGTAATTTCGAACACTTCTTTGGCTTTATAATTTAGGTTTC
>JAIFNC010000040.1 GCA_020047935.1 Bacteroidota bacterium | reverse complement strand
TTGGCTAAAAAAATTGAGCAAGCGGGTTGGAGTGCCGAAATAAGACAGTTTTTGGAGGAAATTACGATAAACACCATCGACGAAAGTATTTTTCCGGGGCTAAAATCGAAAATTTCCGAACAGTTTTCTGCCACACCGCTTACTATCGAAAAGCTTACCGGCAATACCGAAGGGGCTATTGTAGGTTGGGCTTTTTCAAATAAATATATGCCTTCGGTTAATAAAATGCTGCAAGTAAGCAAAGCGGTTGATACTCCGCTGCCTTCCGTTTTTCAAGCCGGTCAGTGGACTTATAGTCCGGCAGGCTTGCCTATTTCAATTTTAACCGGTAAATTGGCTGCCGATAAAGTGCTTAAAAGCAAATAAACATTTTTAAATAAAATGGTTACCTAAATTGAAAAAGTTGAAAATATTCGGAATTTTATCCTTAATTTTATTCGTTTCAATCGGGTGTTTAGAAGAACAGAAACGAAAAATAGCATACCTGAGTTTACAAGCCGAAAAGCTTCAAAAAGAGTATGTTCCGTTGAAATTCAAAATAAACGAACGGAGTAATGAGGTAATAAGATTTGAAGTGAAATTGTTTGATGCCGATGCAAATGAAATAGCTTACCAAAAATACGAATTGCATGGAAAAGAACTTGCATTCGATTTCTATGTAATGCCTATTAAAGATGGTTTTTTGAGCTTTCCGTATCAAATTTTTACCGACGAAATTGCACCCGAAAACGGCATACCGTTGCTTAATTTATACGATAAAAATGGTTTTCCGGAATTGTTCCGACAAAAAAATATGCAACAGGCTGCCGAAATTGAATTAAAATCGGTATTTTTGCAAATGAAAGCAAACATTGCCGGAACCGACAGCACAGCCTTTGGAAACGCTGTGCACGATGTATTTGGTTTAAAGCAGTTTGAAATTAATACCGTGTATAAAATTGTAGCTCGAACTAAGGGCGGAATAGAAATAGTAACTAATTGAATAATAAATATATGGAAGATACAATACAACTGTTGAAACAAATTAATTGGGTTCTTGAACCAATTTCGGACTTTGTGTTTTGGTTTTTTACTACGCAAAGTGGTTTAAGTACCTTACTTACTTTATTTGTTTTATATTACTTAATTACAATAAGTTACACTCTTTATACCCGACGGCTTTTGCATCGCGCCGCAAAAAGCTACGGCGGTGGTAAGGTTAGTTTTTTCGAGCAAGTCTATCTAATTGTTTCGGTTAGCATCAAAATTTCGTTGCAAATAATATCAAAATTGCCCGTTTTGTTGGGTGTTTTTATTATGTTGTTTGTAATTGCAGGTTTTTCGAAAAGCATTTCGGCAATTGATACTTATGTGAGCAATGAATTGCGAATTAAAGAGTTGTCGTCGTTGGTGTTGCAATTGGACAGAAGCTATAAAGTAGCTGAAGTTGAGGTTGAAGATGTTACTTTCAGCCAAACCAACGATATAAAAACTACCATGAATATCAAGTTTTTCGATTACGCAACTATGGAATTTTCGCCTGAAGTTCAGCGAATTGTAATTGATGGTAACATGATTTATTTCGATGCCTTGGTTTTAAATTTTGAATATACCGAAATTGCACAAGGAAAACTGAAGAATTTAGTATTACCTTATCGGGTATTCAGTAACCGAGTTGCGCAAGTAAACGGAATTCCGCTTAATGTAAATGTAAATGATTCTGTACCCTTAGTTTTTAAACGAAATCCGGAAGAAATTTATGGACTAAGCGAACCTGCTTATAATCAGCGTTTGGTGGAATTATTCAGCTATTTTACCGACACCGAAAAAGCTCGTGCTGCCGGTATACGAAGCAGCTATGGCAGTGCAGTGCACCTCAAAGTTTTTAAGGGGCAAAAATTTAGCATACATGCCGAACAAACCGGCGGAATTGTGCTCAAAGAGGTGAATTTTTAAAAATGGGTTTCTTCTGAATGATAGAATCTATTTTATCATTCAGAAGAAACTTTATAAAACCCGAACCCGCCGGCTCCAATTCCTGCTTCAAAATTATGTATTAATTTACCTTCTTTTGAATAGCGGTAAATACTGCTTTTCGACACAAAATCTTTTGCATCTGAAACATATATTTCTCCCGTAAAAGGGCAAACTGCCAAACCATACAAATTTCTGCTTTCTCCATTAATTAAAGGCGCTGTGGGCAAATTTTCGGTACTTATTGTATAACTGAAAACACTACTATTAAGGTACATCAAGCTGCTCGAATCGTTGTTAAAGCAAAGTCGGGTAGGTGAGCTGTTTTTATTTGCAAAAATTAGTGTTTTTTCTATGGCAAAGGTTTCAATATTAATGCAGTAAAGCTTCGGAAATTCTGTATTGGTAAAACCGCCCGAGCATAAAACCCAAAGCTTATTTTGCTTGTCAAGCACCATCGAATTGGGTTCTAAGCCTACTTCAATTTCATGGATTTTAGTTTGCATTTCAGTATCAAAAAATTGCACCGTATTCCCGAATGACCAATTGCCGGCTATAAGCAATTTTCCGGTAAGTATTAGGCTTTCGGTAGTTTTTCCGGTAATTATTTCGCCTTTTCGTGTGCCGGTTTTAAGGTCGAAAATAGTAATTTTTTTGTCGTATAAGTCGCTTACATAGGCAATTCCTTGCTTATTTATAGCCATATAACGCGGCGATATCAAATTAGGAAGTGTGCTTATAAGTTTGAAATTTGGTAAGGATACAGCGTGTATTTTCTTTGAATTGTTTACACAAATATACGCATGGTTGTTGTAAAAGGAAATAGATTGTGGCACATCGCCAATTTTGGTGCCGTTGGCTTGCTCGAATATATTTTGGACAATTTCCATGGCTTCAGGTGCGTATGCCGATACACTTCCATTATTCCAAGTGTAAGTTCCTTCGTTTATAATATAAACATAATTTTTTCCGGTAAGTTCGCCGACTTCAATCGGTTGGTTTTCGGAGCAACCTAAAAATAGACTGATTATTAGGCTTATAAGGTAAAAAATAACGGTTTTACTTGGTTGCATACTGTAGGCTAAGTTTAATGTTGAAAGCTCTGCCGGCTAAAGGGTGGTTCGGAATCATTTCGTAATACGAATTTAAGAGATTATTAATTTCAAAACCACAGTGAAACATCGTGTTTTTCAGCGTAAAGCGATACGAATTGCCGATATTAAATAGCATGTTTTGAGGCAAATAGTCCGAATTGTCGCGTGTTACATATCTTTTGCCCACATACGAGTATTCGAACCACAGGCTATAATCTTTTATATTGAATTGAACCCAATGCGAACCCGAAGCTTTTGGTACAAAAATAGCCTGTTTGCCCATAAGCAACAATTGGGTACGGTTGTATGTTAAGGCATTGGTATAGTTTAAATTAAGCCTTGTTTCAAGCTTGCCGCCCAAAGTTTCAAATTTTCCTTTAATTGCCAACTCCAAGCCCGAATTTCGAAGTTCTTCAATATTTATTGGAGACCAAATTCCGCCCCCCGGAAGTGGTACCCAAATAATTCTGTTTTCAGTTTTTCCGTAAAAACCGGTCAATTCAATGCTTAACTTCTCATTTTTATTTGAAATGTCGTAAACAAAACCTGTTTCGCCCGTTATGCCTTTTTCGGGCAAAAGTGCCGGGTTGCCGCCCGGAATCCAGTATAAATCATTCAAACTTGGTGTTTTTCTGTTTTGTGATATGTTGGTTTTCAATAGTATACGTTCGTTTATTTTGTAGTTGAAACCTAAGGTTGGCTGAAGTGCCGATGAAAAATTTTTGGCATATTCAAAATTTGTAAATAAATACAAGCCAATTGCTTTGCTGAGGTTTAAATTAGCGCCTGAATAGGTATTTAGTATAAAATGTGTAGTTCTATCGACAAAATTATTTGATTCGGCGGTATAAAAATCGTAATTTACTCCGCTTCGCCATGCAAAATTTTTGCCTTTTTTGCCGTTAACCTCTAAGGTATTTTGTACGGTATTAAGTTTGTTTTTCGAATTTATGGCGGTTGTAGGTGCCAAGTAGTTTAAATATGAATAGTTGAAAGCCGAAATCCAAAGAAAATTGCTCGATTTTAAACGGATTTTAACATTCGAAACCATGCGTAAAAATTGCTCGTTTTGAAATTCCGGCTTGAATTCATCGGTCGAAAGTTGGTTATAACTTCTTTGTAACCATAAATTTAATGAATGCGATGCAATTTTGTTAAACCTTGTGTAGGTTTCTTGAATAAGTCCATAATTTCGAAGTTTGCCGCCTAAAGTTCCGTTGGCAGACAGTAAACCGGTATAGTCGGCTGAATTTTGATATAAAACAAGCTTTGTTACCAATTTTTTATACGAACCTCCCAATGCAATGCCGTTTCTGAAATTTTGATAGGTACCTGTTTCGGCATAAAGTTTTACATTGAATTTTACAGTAAAATCGGGTTCCGACGAAAGTAAAATGCTGCCTCCAATGGCACCGGAGTTTAAGCCAAAATTTGTGTTGCCGTTCACTATGCTTATTTTGTCGGCAAGTAGTACCGGAATGCTTGAAAAATCGGTCTGTCCTGTAAATAACGAATTAATTTTCATTCCGTTCCAAACTACTTGTACATCGGAAGCTGCTGAACCTCGAATGCCTATGCTTGCCAATTTTCCGGCACCGTAACTTTTAAACGAAATCCCCGATTCATTGCGCAAAATTTCTTCGAGCGTACCCATTCTTTTGTTTTCAATTTGGGCGTTTTCCAATATATTAACTTTAAAACCGTTCGGACGAAATTTGCTTGTTTCTTGTATCGTAACTTCAGTAAGTTCAATGGTATCGGTTAAAGCATGCTGCGCCAAAACCAAATAGCATTGGAAAATTAAAAGTCCGGGTATAAGAAAGAATTTGAACATGTAATTGTTCTGTTTAAAACAAGTTTTTTGCAATAAAAATAAGGCTGCTAGTTAGTTACAACTAATTTCGAATACGTTTTAAAGCTGCCGTAATTGAATTCAATTAAATAAATACCTTTATTCACAGGGGCAGTAAAAAAAGTCCATTTCGACAACGTTTCAGGTATAATTTGCTTTACAAGTTGTTTGTTAAGTGTATAAACGGCAATACGTTCGGGCGGTGTTGCACCGGTGTATCTGAATCCGACAATGCCCGCAGCAAGTACCGGATTGGGCGATAATTCCGGCGATTCAAGTTCCTTATTTTCAGTATTATTAGTGGCTGATGCCAATGCTTGTGCATAACCGCTTGCATCGCCGCCTTTGTATTGTGCGTAGCCGGCTGAACTTATTAGTATATAGCCTATTAAAAGTAAGAATTTAGTGTAACCGAGTTTCATGGTTGGTATGTAAAAAGTTGTGTTGTTAGTTATTTTTGTCTGGAGAAAATATTGGTAAATCCAAAAAAGTTATTGCCTTTTGCCGATTCCGATTGGGTTTCTTTTTCTGTAGTATCCTCATTTTCATAGGCTTCATCTTCGTATTCCTCTTCATCTTCCTCATTTTCATGTATCGATTCGTATTCGTAATACGCATCGTCTTCCAGCTCCAATTGCATTAATTTGGGGTCTTTACCTTGCGAAACTGGTGCCGATGGTCTTGCGGTAACTATATTTTGTGCAGCCGGTTCGGTATACGGAAATTGTGCAGGGAATAATTTGTTTAAAAATTTGTCGGTATTTTCCGGGGTTAAATAATAGGTTGTTTGTTCGGTAACTAATTTAATGCCTCGGTAAAAACTTGTTCCGTAGCTCTTTAGTTCGTTGTGCTTTCCAAAGATGCGCGAAAGACTAAACGGAAAGTATATTTTTTTAGCTTCTTTTATTTCGCCTCGCGGAATATGTGCACCTTTAAACATACCAAACGATATTTTAACTGCATCGGGTGTAATTTCGTATTCTGCCTTTTTCGCAGCAACCAATTGCAAAATAAAGTACAACGAAAAAAGCAAAACGCTTACAAAGCTCAATATTATTTCGCCGGTTGTAAACTCATATTTAAAAGCGGCAAGCGCCCAAAGTATTAAAAATGTGGAAATTATACTAACATTAAAAAATACAAAGCCCAGCCCGGCAATTGGTTTATCTTTCATTTGAATTTTAATTAAAAATTGTGCAAAAGTAACAAATTCGCGGCAATTTCAAATAGCTTATCGTGCACCTCTTCCGCCCGAAGTATTGCGCCTTAATTCGGGTGCTAAGTTGGCATAAAAACGGTCAGAAATTGCTAAATCTCTAAATTCTCCGGGAGCGTAAATGCCACTGTTCCATGAACCGCCTCGGTAGCATGCACCGCCGGCTGTTTTCCAATCGGGCCAATAATTTTGCAAATGGTTGCCGGTGCTTGAAAGAGTTCCTGTTCCCGTAATTCGTTTAAATTGAATTCCTTCCGGCAAAGTTCCAACTACTTGTTCCCATAAATTGCCGCTTAGCTCCATAACGCCGTAGTAACTTGCGCCGGCTTGCAAACGGTGCGATGTGGCAGAGGTCGCAAAACCGCAGCGTAAAGGCCCCATAATTCCCAGATAGCCGTGGTTTGCGATACCTGCTAATTCGGTAGCGGTTTCGGTAATGGTTTCATTGGCTTTTCCATAGTTTAGTATAGTATTTGCGTCAATAATTTGAGCGGTACCCCAAGCAAATTCGCCTTTTACGGGTATATTATTTGCTCCGCGCGCTGCTTTTTCGAACTCAAGTTCCGTAAGCGGTCGTAGGCAAGCCCATTCCAAATAACTGCTTACATCTGGCCAATTTAAAAAATTGCAAGCAATATGTTCGCCATCGTTTTCCGAATTTGGTTCGTTTGAAATGTCTAAATTACAAGCAAATTGTGCAGGCATTTGTTCATTTCCGGGTTTCAAAATAATTATTCCGTTTCTGAAATTATTGTCTGCTTGGGCAAGTGCAAAGGTTCCGCTTGGTAAATCGGCCGAAACTGTAATTCTGTTTTGCTGTGCAGCAAAAGGTAAGCAGTTCAAAAAATCTGCGTATTGCTTCTGGCTAATTTCGTATTTCATACAATAAAACGCAGCAAAACCTTTTGGGTAATCAGCAGGTAGTTCGTAAGTTGGCCCGTAAATATCGTTTTCCTTTAATTCAACATCCGAAGTGCCGGTTTTTATACTATTTTCCGAAGTTATTTTAAATGGCTCGCCCTTGTTGTTCCCAAAACTTTGTTGCGAAATGCCATCGCCCACAAGAAACTCTCCTTCTGGCACATAAACCATTTCAATTCCAAATACCTTTAAAATGAAATTTGTTTCGGGCAAATCGGTGTTGATTTTGCAACGTATTACGGTATTTGCTATGTTACCCGAATTTAATCCTACATTTTTTACAAAAAATCCTGCTGCATCATCCACTTGTTCAATGGCTAAGCTTGGGTTATTTACAATTTCAATATTGAGCTTCATCGTAATTAAACGGTGCTGATTGGGTAAACCACGAATTATTCCACGAAATGGTAAATTCGACTTCGTTCGATGAAATTTTTTTCAAATCAACAATTTGTAAATTATTTGCAAACAGTGAATTGAATAGAAATGTAAGGATTGAAATAAGCACGAATTTTTTCATTTTGCAGAAGGATAATTTGAACTTTAAGGTTTTACGGTTTCTAAGTTGTCTAAACAAAAATAGCTTGGTACACCGCTTTGCGACGAAGTTACTATAAATTCTAAGTTGGAAACTAAGCCTAAACTGCTTAAATCTAATTCTTTCCAATTCGATAGCAGTTCAGCTTTCCCATTTCTGTAATCGGCCAAATAACATTCAATTTTGCCTTTTTGGGTAGTTCCGTTAAAACCTGTAATAGTTAGTAAAGTCCAATCGCCGGCTTTAAATTTTGGGGTATATGTATCGCCGTTTAGCATAGTTAAGGCTGCGTACGTGCTGTTATTTACCCACATTTTCTTTACTTCTTCGGCAGTTGAAAAGCTGATATTGCTTATCGGGGTTGATTCGGCAGGTGCATACGAAACTGCAAATTTGCTCGAATTATTTGCTCCCGAATTGGCATACACACTGTATTGGTTGGTAAATCCGGCAGTTGCTTTATCGTTTTTTTGCGAAAATGCAAAACCGCTCCATGATGCCCACGTTTCGTTGAAAGTGTTTGAAAAGGATGCGTTATCGTAGGCAAGTTTTCCGTAATAAACGGTGCATTCGGTTCCGTAAAGGGTTACTTTTTGGGCACTTACTGTTTTATCCGGGCCGTTTACATAGCCGGTTTCGCCTAAGGTTTGGTTTTCAAAATCGTAAACTACTGTTTCTTGGGTAATTTCTTCGGAACACGAAGCTGCAAAAAGCGCCAGAATGGCAATTACACTGTAAAAAAATCTTTTCATACAATTGTTTTGAAGTCGGAAAGGTGCATTAAACCTATACAATAGGTCTAAAATCTGTTATTCCCGACAGATTAATAAATAAAAAATGCTTAAAATGAAACAATTGGAGAAAAAATATACTGCGCAGACTTTTACTTTTGCTCCCGAAAGTTTCATTTGTGCTATGGCAGGTCTTCTGACTTACTCCCGTTTCGAACTGCCTTCCCATTTCACTGAAACAGTGGCTTTTGAGTATTCTAACTTAATTCGGAGCTTACAGCAGCGGGTACTGTTGTCGATTTTCACGACATTCCCTTTTCATTCCGTTTGTATATACATCCGGAACACCATTGCGCTGCAAAAGTAACGCTATTTTTGAATCAAAAAAATGATTATTCGCAGTATTTCTGAATTAAAGGTTTTAAAAAAAATGCTTTTCAAAGGATGGTTTGATAAGCATTTTATTGTTTAATTTAGTTTATTTGCGTATTTCAGAGGCTCGGCGCGGCATATCTAATGCCTGTAATGCCTTATTTTTAAGGCTTTGCGGAATGTTAGCTTCTTTAATATAGGTTGAAATTTGTTTAACTTCTTCGACCGAAGTGTGTCCCCAAAGCAAATTTTTAGCCCAATCAGTCGGAAAAAATATATCGCCGGTTGTTCTTATTTCTTCCAACATGCTTATGCCTTCTTTCAAATAAATGCTCGATACTTTCGCTCGAATCGGATGATTCAGATAGTACATAGCCGTATTTACCCATGGTTCATGCGTTCTGTTTTCTTCTTTTTTAAGCGAGGTAAAAAATAAATCGCGAACTTTTTGGTCGGGCGAAATGGCCGG
>JAIFNC010000018.1 GCA_020047935.1 Bacteroidota bacterium | reverse complement strand
AACCGTACCGTTCAAATTGGTAAAATTTTCGCAAAGACGCTTTAATTCTTCAATATCGAATATTTCAGCTAATTGATATTTCATCTGTTATAGTTGTTGTTTGTAGGTTTTTAATGCCATTAGCGCTTCAGCTCACCTCAGGTGTAAACATTCTACTATAAATATCCCCACTTTGTTGGAATACCGGGCATATTTAGTACGATTGTAAAAATAGCGAATGTTTTTCAAAAAACCAAAAATAGCGGTGACGATTTTTGGTAAAACTTTAACTACGTATTGCAAAGTAGTATTCAAAAAATATGAAATCGAATTGGCACGTTATAAGTATTTTTTTTTATTTCAAACGCTTTCTATATTCATGGTATTTAAAAATAAATTCCAATAATGGCAAAATAAATATTACCGGTGTTTTGCTTTATTCCGACACCAAATTTTTACAATGCCTCGAAGGCGAATACGACCTGATTATTTCGCTTTACGATAAAATTAAGGAAGATAAACGGCATAAAAACGTAGTAATGTTGGGCTTAGGAACCATAAAAGAACGTGCGTTCCCGAGTTGGCAAATGGGTTCGAAAAAAATAAGCGATTCGGATGTCGATTACAATACGCAAATGAGTTTTGATGAAAGAGTAGAGTTTAAAGCTATTTTATCAGGTGAAAAACTGCAGAGCCAAAAAGTTACTGATATTATTAAAAAATTCTTTTAATGATGGATAACCTGGAAAATGAATTCAAAAAGAATAAAATTGCCGATATACATGCAATTTCTTTTAGCGAAAAACCGCAAGAAGTGTTGGCAACTATGGAAATAGTGCTAACTATGTATCAGTTTGATGACGATTGGGAAATTATTGAAGCTTGTAAAATAAAACTTTCAGAAGGAATTGAAAAGTTGAAAATACTTGGTCAATACAACTCAATACGCAATTTTGAGGTGGATAAATAGACTTATACTAAACCGCTATCAAAGTATTGAAAATTGGCTTTTGCCCTTTCAGGGCAACATTGATATAACTAATATGTTCATAGGGCGTTGCCCTATGCTAATGCTACTGCCCTTTCAGGGCAGTTTGAAAGCGGTTTAGTATTAAAGGTTTTTCTATTCAATAAAAAAGGAACAAAAGCAGTTATTTTGCCTTGTTCCTTTTTATTTTTGCTGAAAATCCCGATTAATTGGCAGGTTTAAGCACCATACTATACTTTTTGTTTTGCTCAATTTTTTCTTTGCTGAAAAAATCGGGTCTGAAAATACCGGTAGGTATAAGCGCATAGGAATCGTCCCAATTAGCAGCACTAAACAAATGCCTGTGCGATGCGCCGTGGTTAACATTAAACAAGCTATTAAAGCTATATGCATATGGCGAAACGGTATGGAAACTGCCACCAACTTCGTAAGGTCCGCGGTTTAAATTAAATGCCAAATCGAGCGCACGAACTTTTCCCATAGGGTGCGCCAAAGTTAGCGTATGCATTTTGCCCCATTGCCATTTTTCAGGGTCGTTTTTAAAATTTACGGCCAAAAATGCTACAGCATCTTTAAAACTTTTCAGTACGTTATTTTCAAGCGTTTCAACTTCTTTGGTATCAATATTATCGAACCAAGCAGATGTTTCGTCGTCCCAAATATTCTTAACTAAATTCCGAACCAATATTTTATTTCCTAAAAATTCTTTGCGCAACTCTTCGTCTTTAAATTCGTCGAAAGTTACATTGGCAACAAATTTAAAGTAGAAATTTTCGAAAATAGCAGTTGCTGAACTTTCTTTGGTAAAATTCCCGTCCCATTTTTCGAGCAAATCGAAGGCTTTTTTCTCCATTTCACTCAAATCAGACTTCGCTAAAACTGCCTTAAGCTTCGGGTAATAGGTATCGTACACCGGCGAATTATGGTCGGTAAGCATGGCTTTAAAATCTTCAACCGAAAGTTTATCTTTGGCTTCGAGCATTTCCTTTATTCTATCGATTCTGAAATTCAAATCGAACCAATAACTTATGTAATGCGGATAACTTTCGGGCGTGGTTTTATTATTTGCCGATGCCACATAACCGCGCTCGGGGTTGTATTCGTGCGGCAATTCATCAAACGGCACGTAGCCTTTCCAGTCGTATTTGTCGGTGTCGCCGGGCGCAATAGCCATTCGGTTTCCTTCGCGCAACGGCAAGCCCATGCACGAATACAAGCCAATGTTGGCTCTGTTAGCCAAATAAATGGTTCTGAGCTCGTTGCTGTAACCGTTTCCTGTCCAACGCATCGAAATTTGCTTGTCTTTCACTCCGGTAATTTCCGAAACTATCGGACCGCGGTGGGTAAACTTAATTTCGCGTTCAATTTCTTTTCCGCCTTTAACTTTGAAAATTTCTTTTTTAACGACCAAATCGCGCCATTCGCCATTAAATTTGTATTGGTTTGGGTTTTCGGGGTTTATGGTTTCTTCGTAAAAGTCCATATCGTCCACCATAATATTGGTAAAACCCCACGCAATGCTGTCGTTATGTCCTGCCACCACCGAGGGCGCGCCGGGTAATGCCACGCCGGTTACATTCAATTTCCCCTCAATAACTTGGTGCATTTGGTACCAAATTCCGGGGGCAAACAAGCCCAAATGCATATCATTGGACAAAATGGAATTTCCGGTAGTACTTTTTTTGCCTGCCACCGCCCAATTGTTGCTTGCTTCGAACACACCCAAACCCAATTCTTCAAGTTTCGAGGCACTATTTATAAAGTCGAAAGCCAAATCGATTTCGGCATTTTTTCCGCCAAAATCGGGAAAAACAGCTGTAGGTTGTTCGCTGACAATAGGAATAAGTTGCTTAAATTTATCGGCAGGCAGCATTTGCATAAATTTATACATGCGAATTTCCGAAATCCACGACATGGTTAAATCCCACGCCATGTATCCAATTAAGTTAACCGAATGTTTGGGCTCCCACTCCTCGGGTTCGTAACCTAAAATGGTAAATTCGAGCGGCAATTTATCTTTGTTTTCGCGAATAAAAATATTCACCCCTTCGGCATAGGCTTTTAGCGCAGCCAACGTATTTTGGTCGAGGCTGTCCAATACCATGTCCGACTTAGCTTCAATGCGAATAGCTCGCATAACCAAATCGGTTTTAAGCATATCTTCGCCAAAAATTTCCGACAACCTGCCTTGCGTAACTCTACGCAATAAGTCCATTTGCCACAAACGGTCTTGCGCCATCAGGTAGCCGGTAGCTTTATACAAATCGGCATCCGATTGGGCATAAATGCTTGGTACTCCGTAGGCATCACGAATTACGGTAACCTCATTTTCGAGTCCCGGAATTTCAACCGATTTATTATAATCGGGCAATGCGCGTTCGGCAATTTTGTTTTTATAGAATACTCCGACTACTGCGGCTATTACTATAAAAACTACTACTGCCGGCAATACTTTCTTTAAAATTTTCATGGTAAATCTATCGATTAAAAAATTAGTTTTTGTCGTGCTATTTTAAAGTCAAATGTATTAAAAAAAAAGAAATTTGCCCATTTTTCAGAAAAGAAAAAAAACGACTGGGCTTTAAATCCGCAAGTGTACTTTTAACTTACTTATAATAATCGGCTCAACTAAGAAAATAACGTGCTGCTAATTGGCAATCAAACTGCTCAATATTAGTAAATTAAGACGATGACTTGCGGATTTGGGGATTGAATAATTCTTGACGATTTATATTTTTGAATTGAAATGTCGGAAGCGTAAAAATTAAGGTTTCTTTAACGTTTAGGGCGGATAAAATACTTGTAAGCATTGCAAAATTTTGGTAACTATTTCTAATTTAAGGAGTTTATTATGCAACATTTAATTGAAAAGACATTACTTCAAAACCTTTAAAAACATGCAGATAGCAATCGATTGTCGGTTGTTTATTGCTGTTCGAAAAAATATTTGTAAATTTTTTCCAAACATTAACTTTTATCATAAAAAAAAGCAAAAGAACTTTCTAATTTAGCACCCCGGAATTAAACCAAATTGGTTTACTCTCAATTAACACAATAAACACAGTATATACCTTAATGTACGAAAAAAATCAAACCATGCAAACGGGAAATTTTCAATCAAGACACAACGGTCCGCGCGAGTACGAACTAAAACAAATGCTCGATGTTATTGGTGTTTCGTCGCTCGACGAACTTATTGAACAAACCGTTCCGCAACATATTCGCTTAAAAAAGCCGCTTAAACTCAAAAAAGGAGTTTCGGAATACGACTATTTTATGCGAATGAAAAAGATTGCCGGAAAAAACAAACTGTTTAAAACATATATTGGTCAAGGCTATTATAATACTGCAACGCCTGCCGTTATTCAACGAAATATTCTCGAAAATCCGAGCTGGTACACTTCGTATACGCCGTACCAAGCCGAAATTTCGCAAGGCAGGTTAGAGGCATTACTTAATTTTCAAACTATGGTTATCGATTTAACCGGAATGGAAATTGCCAATGCATCGCTTCTGGATGAAGGAACTGCCGCTGCCGAAGCAATGATTATGTTCTTCAATGCTCGCAGTAGGGCTGCTATTAAAAATGGTGTAAATCAGTTTTTTGTTGATACTAATGTATTTTCGCATACCATTGAATTATTGTACGGTAGAGCCGAATCGTTGGGCATTGAAGTAATAGTTGGCGATTACAAAACTGCCGAAATTTCCGACAAAATGTACGGTGCTTTGGTTCAATACCCAAACAGCCAAGGCGAAATTTGCGATTATAAAGCTTTTGCCGAAAAGTTGCATGCCAAAGAAGCAAGTTTGGCTGTGGCAGCCGATTTATTGAGCTTGGCAATTCTTACTCCGCCTGCTGAATGGGGCGCCGATGTGGTGTTGGGAACAACCCAACGATTTGGTGTACCTATGGGTTTTGGCGGCCCGCACGCCGGATATTTTGCTACGCGCGACAGTATGAAGCGCAATATGCCCGGTCGTATTATCGGTATTTCGAAAGATGCCACCGGAAACCCTGCTTTGCGCATGGCTTTACAAACTCGCGAACAACATATTAAACGCGAAAAAGCAACTTCGAACATTTGTACCGCTCAGGCATTGCTTGCCAATATGGCAGGTATGTATGCCGTATACCACGGTGCCGAAGGCTTGAGAGCCATTTCAACCGAAATTCATGCTAAAACCGGCATGTTGGCTACCGAATTAAACGCATTGGGCTATACGGTTGAAACCAAAAATTATTTCGATACCATTCGTGTAAAACTTGCTGCCAATGTAAGCATGGAACAAATTGAAGAATTGGCACTTAAAAGCAAAATTAATTTGTTGTACGTAAACGATAATACCGTAGGCATAAGCATCGACGAAACGGTTAATAAAACCGATTTGTCGAAGTTACTCAGCGTTTTCAGTCTGCCGATAAACGAGTCGGTTTATACCGTAAGTTCTTTTGTAAACGAATTGTATTTTGATGCAAAATTCAAAAGAACTTCCGAATTTTTAACTGCCCCGGTTTTTAATGCATACCGTTCGGAAACCGAACTAATGCGCTACATCAAAAAATTGGAACGCAAAGATTTCTCGCTTACCCATTCAATGATTTCGTTGGGCTCTTGCACCATGAAATTGAATGCAGCCGTTGAAATGTTGCCGGTTAGCTGGCCCGAATTAAACAGTTTGCATCCGTTTGTTCCGGAAGAACAGGCACAAGGTTACCACCAATTATTTGCCGAGTTAGAGCACGATTTGTGCGAAATAACCGGTTTTAATGCCGTTTCGTTGCAGCCAAACAGCGGTTCTGCAGGCGAATACGCCGGCTTGGCAGTTATTGCTGCCTACCACAAAAGTCGCGGACAAGGACACCGCAATTTGGTTTTAATTCCGTCGTCGGCACATGGTACCAACCCGGCAAGTGCTGTAATGGCAGGCGCCGACATTGTTATTGTTGAATGCGATGCTTTAGGTAACATTAATGTTGAAGACCTTCGCAAAAAAGCAGAGTTACACAAAGACAATTTAATGGGTTTTATGGTTACTTACCCTTCAACCCACGGTGTTTTTGAAGATTCAATAACCGAAATGTGCAAAATTATTCACGAATTTGGCGGACAAGTTTATATGGATGGCGCCAATATGAACGCACAAGTTGGTTTAACCAATCCTGCAAATATTGGTGCCGATGTTTGCCACCTTAACTTACACAAAACCTTTGCTATTCCGCATGGCGGTGGCGGTCCGGGTGTAGGCCCAATTGCCGTAGCCGAACATCTGGCACAGTTTTTACCCGGACATAATGTAGTAATTACCGGCGGGCTTAAAGCCATTAATGCAGTTGCATCGGCTCCGTGGGGCAGTGCAAGCGTGCTGGTTATTTCGCATGCCTATATTAAACTGTTGGGCAGTGAAGGTCTAACCAATGCTACTAAATATGCTATACTGAATGCCAATTACTTAGCGGCTTCGCTTAAAAATGAATACAGCATACTTTACACCGGCAAAAACGGAAGAGTAGCCCACGAAATGATTTTGGATTGTCGAAATTTTAAACCAATGTCGGGTATTTCGGAAACCGATATTGCTAAACGATTAATGGACTACGGTTTCCATGCACCAACCTTGTCGTTCCCGGTACACGGAACCTTAATGATTGAGCCTACCGAAAGCGAATCGTTGCAAGAACTGAATCGTTTTGTTTCGGCAATGAAAGCAATTCGTGCCGAAATTGACGAAGTAGCCGCAGGCAAAGCCGAAAAAGAGGACAACGTGCTTAAAAATGCACCGCACACCAACGTTGAAGTTTGCTCAAGCGACTGGAATCATGCTTATACGCGCGAAAAAGCTGCATTCCCGTTGCAATATATTGCAGAAAATAAATTCTGGCCTTCGGTTAAACGCCTCGACGATGCTTATGGCGACCGCAACTTGGTTTGTGCTTGCTTGCCGGTTGAGGCTTATAAATAATTATTCAATTCGGAAATTAGCAATTTTGAAAATTGGCTTAGTTCAGAATTACTTCAAAATAAAACAGCATTCGAGATCAATTCGGATGCTGTTTTTTTACCATTTAAATTTTCAACATGAAACATACAACTCTTTTAATTATTTCTATTCTTTTATGTGTAAAATCTTTTGGGCAAATAAACATGAAAGATTCTACAGTTCAAGTTATTGCATACTGGGAACTTAAAGACACCTATACTTTTGCAATAACTCAATCAAAATTTAAAGTTAAAAATGCCGATACTACCAATATGGAAGTAATAAAATATTTTGTTGATGTTAAAGTTATAGATTCAACCGCTACTGCTTATGTAATGGATTGGCATTATCGCAATCATACTGTGCAAACAGAGAATGAATTAGTTAAAAAAATGTTTTCGATTGCAGAGGATATTAACGTTCGTGTAAAAACCAACGAAATGGGCACATTTCAAGAAATTTTAAATTGGAAAGAAGTCAAAGAAGTTATACATAAAGCCTTAATAAAAGTAAAAGCTGAAACAAAAGATATTCCGAATATTGATAAAATATTGAATCAAGTTGAAGATAAATTTAGCACAAAGGAAGCTATTGAAGCTTCGGCTATTAATGAAATTCAACAGTTTCTAACTTTTCATGGCGGACAATATAAATTAGGTGAGGAAGTTCGATTCGATTCAAAAATTGTAAATTTACTTGATAAAAACATGCCATTTGATAGCGAAACAGTTGTTTGGCTTGATGAGATAAATGATGCAGATAATAATTGGGTTCTTCGCTATAAACGTACTTTAAATCAGGAACAACTTACCAAAGCTACTTTTGACTATTTAACGAAAATTGCTTCAACCATGAATGTATCCGGACCAAAATGGGAGGAGTTTCCACCTTTAAAAAATGAGACATGGGTTGCATCTCGTATTCATGGTTCAGGGTGGACTACATATTCTATTGAAACGAAGGAAACTTCAGGTGAAGATGAAATTCACATTGAAGAAACTATTATTGAAATCCAATAATCTTAAAAAATTGAAGCTGTCGAAGAAAAAAGGTTTTAACGATTAAATCATTTAAAACCTTTTTTCATAGACAACTTCGATATTTGCTGCGCCAAGCATTAAAACTGTTTTGCTCGGTGTTGCATTTCTATCGAAATACGTTCGTTTACTTCTTCCATACTTCCCGAACCGTCAATGGTATAAATTAGTCCTTTATTTTTGTAGCGTTCTATTACCGGAAGTGTTATTTTTTCATGCTCCTGCAATCGGTTTATAATAGTTGTAGTTGTGTTGTCGTATGGCATGGCTTCATCGGTTTTACTTCTGGCATCCAATCGTTTAATCAGTTCCAAGGTAGGCACCGTAATCTCAAATATTTTTGTTATCGACATACCGTGCTTTTTTAATAAACCATCGAGTATATACGACTGCACCAACGTGCGCGGAAAGCCTTTAAATACATAGCCTTTTGAATTTTTCGCTTCTGTAATCTTCTTTTCAATTAGCGGTAAAACAATTTCGTCGGGAATAAGTTGCCCTTGTTCATGCAGTTTAATTACTTTTTCGCGAATTTCCGGATTAATCTTAATTTCGGCATTTACCAACTTACTTATCGACATGTATTCGAGTCCGTATTCGGCAGCCAACAACTTGCCTTGACTTCCTCTGCCCGAGCCCGGGTAGCCAAGCATAATTATATTCATGGTTTGTTTGGCAAGCTCAACGTTTATTATTTCTTCTATGGAAGAAGTAACATTTTCAATCGATTCCAACCCATCTACCTGACGATAAACGCCGCGGTCTTTAAAGAAATTAAGTACCGGCAAGGTTTTTTCTTGATATTCGCGCATTCGGTTACGAATTACCTGTTCGTTATCGTCCGACCTGCCCGAAATTTTACCCCGCTCCATTAACCTTTTTACCGAATCTTCTTCCGGAACTTCTATATTTATCAAGCAATTAAGCGAAGTGTGCATGTTTATCATCAACCCTTCAAGTATGTATGCCTGCACATAAGTTCGCGGAAAACCGTCGAACAAAAAACCATTGGCTTCCGGATGTTCTTTTATGGTTTTTTCAATAATTTGTACAATTATTTCGTCCGAAACCAAGCCGCCTTGCCCAATAATATCTTTCGCATCCATACCTAATTTGGTCTGAAGCTTAATCTCTTCGCGAAGTAAATCGCCGGTTGAAATGTAAAACAAATTATATTTTTCAATCAAAAATTGCGACTGCGTTCCTTTACCTGCGCCCGGCGGGCCGAATAGTGCAACATTTATCATAAATTGAATTTATTTGTTGTGTTCATTAAAAACGTAAATATATAAGAAATTCTTAAAAGAAAAGCTATTTTAAATATTTTATCCGAAACTTATTGCTAAATTTTCAAGTCCGCTTGCTTTTTTTTCGTAGTTTTGTCAATTAACGTTCTGTATGTTGAATGAATAAACGTTTGAATCTATTTCAATAAAAAAATACGTATGAGAAAAAGAATAGCACTCGTAGCCCACGACAACCGCAAGCAAGACCTTATAGAATGGGTGAAGTGGAATTACGAAAAACTTTATCATCATAAATTAATTTGTACCGGAACCACCGGCAGATTGGTACAGGAATTTATGGAAAACAAACAAAAGGATGATGCCGAAAAAACCGAAGTTGTTCGTTTAAAATCGGGACCTTTGGGTGGCGACCAGCAATTGGGTGCGCTTATTACCGAAGGCGGAATTGATGTACTGATATTTTTATGGGACCCCATGCAACCGCAAGCCCACGATGTGGATGTGAAGGCACTTGCACGTATTG
>JAIFNC010000187.1 GCA_020047935.1 Bacteroidota bacterium | reverse complement strand
CGTAACAATTTCCATCATTTTAATAGCTCAGGTATGCCATAATTCCGCAAATTCCAATCCACAATTCGAATTCAAACTTAATAAAAAAAATCAACATACAATTAAATAGCACTATAAAAGATTCAATTAATAATCGTTTGTAAATATTTTATACAGTAGTTAAAGTTCTTATTATATTAACATTTCGAAATAAAAAACACCTTTAAATTTATCTAACATACTGAAATAAATTAATTTACACATCCGTAATTCGCTAATATTACCTAACGATTTGTGCATGTTTCGCTTTTTACCTGCTATTTTAGTAGTTATCTTTATTATTTTGCTTCCCATCAAATAAAAAGAATTTTGTTCGCAAGCAAAATTGTTGTATTTTCACAAAAAATAAAACGGATTCAATTTATGTCAATTTAAGGCATATGAACTCAACAATTGTAAAGAATAAAATTTGTTTTCTTTTGGGTTTGCTGCTACTTTCGGTAAGTGCATTTGCACAGTATTTGCCTAAAGGAATGCCTTTTATAAATAATTACCCGCACGAAGCTTATAAAGCAGGAGCGCAGAATTGGTCAATAATTAACGATAAAAGAAATGTAATGTATTTTGCCAATAATTCGGGTTTGCTCGAATTCGACGGCAAATATTGGAATGTGTATGAAGTACCCAACAAATCGGTTGTTCGCGCAGTATTGTTCGACGGAAATTCGCATATTTATGTGGGTGCCTTTGAAGAGTTTGGCTATTTTGAACCCGATTTTCACGGTAAACTTTCCTACGTGTCATTATCCGACTCGCTTCAGGCTTCGGTGAAAAGTTTCGATGAAATTTGGAAAATTCACAATACCCACGAAGGTATTTATTTTCAATCGTTTAAAAGTTTGTTTGTATACCGTAACAACACTATATCGCCCATTGTAACCGACAGAAATTTAATGTTTTCGTTTGTTGTAAATGACCGTTTGTTTGTGCAGGATAGAAAAACCGGCTTGTTTGAATATTTTAGGGGAAAATTGCGAAAAATTGCAGAAAACGCCGCTTTCGGCGACGATGAAATTTGGTCGATGTTGCCTTTAGACAGTACAACCATTATAATAGGTACGGCAAAAAACGGCTTGTTTTTGTACAACGATATAAGCATAAGCGCTTGGAATACTGAAATTTCGGAAGAACTTAAAAAAAGCCAACTTTTTTCTTCCGAAAAAATAAACGACAACGCATTTGCCTTCGGAACCATACAAAACGGCCTATTGATTGCTAATAAAAACGGTTTTATTGAGCAAAGTATAAATAAAAGCAAAGGATTGCAAAATAATACCGTACTCACTTTATACAAGCAATCGGACAAACTGCTTTGGCTCGGTTTAGATAACGGGTTGGCTACGGTTGAAATTAATTCGCCGTTCTTTTTATACAACGAAGGACTTGGGCTAAATGGCAGAGGCTATACTTCGGCACTATTTGAAAACAAGCTTTATGTTGGCACCAACCAAGGAATTTATTATACAACTATGGAAACCGAAAACACCATGGCAGCTTTCAAATTTGTTGAAAATTCGGGCGGACAAGTTTGGAATTTGGAAATTATTGGTAATACACTTTTTTGCGGACACAACAAGGGCACGTTTATAATTGAAAATAACATTGCCAAGCGAATTGGAACCTACGATGGCGGCTGGACGTACCGACTTTTGCCCGGACATGATAACCTACTTATTAGCGGAACCTATTCGGGCCTGGTAAAATATGAAAAAAAATCGGATAACACCTGGGTGCAAAGAAGTAAATTAGTCGGATTCAAAGAATCGTCGCGGTTTATTGAGTTCGATTCCGACGGTAATTTATGGGTAAGCCATGGATACAAGGGGCTGTTCCGACTTCAACTTAATGCCGGCGCCGACACGGTTTTATCGGTTAAAGTTATTGGCAAAGATTTTGGTTTGGCTTCAAATATTACCGGAAGTTTATACAAATTAAACAATAAACTATTGTATTCTACCTCAATAGGGGTTTATGTTTTTGACGAAAATAAGCAAAAGTTTGAATTAGACAGCGGATTGAATAAATTAAGTAATTATAAGGGCATCTTTTCGCCAAAAACCGATTCGAAAGGTAATTTAGTGTATTTCGAAAACGGTTTATTGCATTATGCGGTGCCTGAAACCAACGGAAACTACCACGATAATACTACTTATTTTAAGCGCTTTGCACAATTGCCGGTTACAAGTTTCGAGCATGTTTCAGTTATTGCCGACACCACCCTTTTTATTGGCAACGAAAAAGGATTTATCGGTTTTTCGAAATTATTCAAACAAAAAAACAACGATATATTTAATGTGCTTATTCGCGAAATAAAATCGGCGGGCGGCAAAGATACCACCTTCTATTTCGGCACCAATTTTACCAACGAAAAAACCGACGTATTGGAAATTCCATTTTCGCTCAATTCAATAAAAATTAAATACAGTGCAGCTTTTTATGCGGCTCCCGAAAAAACACAATATTCGGTTATGCTCAAAGGATTTGATAAGCGATGGAGTGCTTGGAGCGAAAACTCGGAAAAAGAATACTTTTATTTGCCGCCGGGCGAGTTCACGTTTCTTATAAAAGCCATTAATGTATATGGGTTTGAATCGGAACCTTTCCAGTACCGTATACGTATTTTGCCACCTTGGTATCGCTCTATTCCTGCCTATATTATATACTTGGTTTTTATGGCACTTATGGTTTTGGTAGTACTTAAACTAATAAGAGAACGCTTGGAGGAAGAACGCAAAACCTTGGAAAAGAAACAAATGGCAGAAATAAAACAGCGCGACGAAGAACATGCAAAACGCGCCTTAATTGCCGAAAAACAAATAATTAAATTACGAAACGAAAAATTGCAAGTTGAAATTGATGCTAAACAGATGGAAGTTGTAGTAAAAAACAAAGAGTTGGCATCGGTCGCATTTCAAATTTCGATGAAGGATGAAGTGCTTACTAATTTAAAAACCAAGCTGGAAGAAATTTCGGAAAAAATAAACGTACAAGCCCGACAACATGTAAAAGAACTGATTAAACAAATAGATAAAGATTTGAACGTTCGAGAAGATTGGGACCGATTCGAAATTCATTTCGACCAAATACATGGCGATTTTATAAAACGCTTAAAACAAGAATTCCCCGAACTTACGCCTAAAGATTTGAAATTATGCGCTTTTTTGCGCATGAACTTAGCAACCAAAGAAATTGCCCCCATGCTTAATATTAGCATTCGCGGAGTTGAAATTAGCCGCTACCGATTGCGTAAAAAAATGAATTTAGATACCGATGTGAACTTAACCGATTTTCTACTAAACAAATAAAACCCAAACAAACCATGCAAAGAAACGTTTTTTTTACCGAAAGAAAGCCTATTAAATGATTCGACTTCATAAAACAAAAGTTAAATAAATAATTCCGAAACTCGTTTTTATTTTCTAAATTTAAAAAATTAAATCGATGATAGAAATTAGTTGTCAAAAAACAGGCTTGGTTAATTGGTCGATGATAAAAATTGCACGCTAACCGAGTTGAATAATGCCAAACCTTATGAATGTTTTGATTGTAGATGATATTAATGAAAACAGGCTTTTGTTGCAAATAATATTTCGATACTCCGGCTACAACGTAATTGAAGCAGCCAACGGACTGGAAGCGCTTGGAATGCTTGACAAAAATAACATCGACCTTATTATTTCGGACGTTTTAATGCCCACCATCGACGGATTTAACTTTTGCCATGAAGTAAAAGAACACCCCAAATGGTGCAATATTCCGTTTGTTTTTTACACGGCTACCTACGTAGCAAAAAACGACTTGGAATTTGGCATGGCACTTGGCGCCGATTACTACCTCACCAAACCGCTCGAATCGAGCATTTTACTAAAAATAGCCAACGAACTGCTGCAAAAAGTTGCCAATAACACCTACCAACCCAAAAAACCGGCAATAGACAGTAATATTGAATATTTGAAAGAATACAACAATAGGCTGTTGGTTAAAATGGAAACCAAAATATTGCAACTCGAAAAGTCGGAGCAATTATACAGAGCGCTGTTCGAATGTGCGTCGGACGCAATTTTTACTTGCAATTCGAACCAAATTATTACTTCTATGAATAAAGTAGCCGAAATAATTTTCGGCTGCACAAAAGAACAGCTAATTGGCAAAGATATAATAACCATAATTCCGGAAAGTAAAACCGACGAACATACGCTTATACTCCGGGAACTAAATAATAAAGGTACACCTGCCACCTTCGAAAGCATTCGCAAACGAGTTACCGGCGAAGAATTTTTTGCCGAAATTTCGATTAGTATACTTAACTCGGGCAATAACAGATTACACGGTTACGCCATTGCTATACGCGATATAGGGCAACGAAAAAAAACCGAACAAGAATTAATTCAAAGCAAATCGAAACTCAAAAAACTTATTCTGGTTTCGGCCAATGGCATAATTATAACCGATGAAAACGGAATTATAAGAACTTGGAACCATAGTATGGAACGAATTGCCGAAAAACCGTACGAAGAAATGCTTAACATGCCGGTTTGGCAAATGTATAACGACCTTATTTCGAAATATCCCGAAAATTCGACCGCACTGCAAACACTTAAAACAGACGTTCAGCAAGCGGTTAAAACAGGTTATTTGAAAAATGCCGGAAACCGAATAGAATTTATGTACCAAGCCCCTTCGGGCAAAGTAAAATACATTGAAGCATACTTAATTATTATTGACCTTAATAACCAATATGCACTGGCTGCCATTTGTTCCGAAATAACCGAGCGAAAAAAAATTGAAGCAGAACTTAAAGAACTGAACGAAAAGCTTGAACAACGAATAAGCCAACGAACAGTGGAATTGGAAGAAAAAACCAACAACCTGAGCCAGTCGAAACAAGCGTTAACATATTTAATCGAAGACATAAACAGCTCGCGCGAGGAATTGCAAAAAACCAACGAAAAACTGAAAGAAGCAAATAGCGAACTTGAATCGTTTGCCTATTTTGTTTCGCACGATTTAAAAGCACCGCTACGTGCAATTAATGGTTTCAGCAACATTTTAATGTCGGGTTTTACGCACGAAATGCCTGAAGAAATGAAACTTCACCTTTCCCGAATTATTGCCAATTCGGAAAAAATGACCCAACTAATCAACGATTTATTGGAATTTTCGAAAATTGGCAGAAAAGAAATGATTAAAACCACCTTGGATATGAATGTTTTGGTAACCGAGGTTTTTGAAGAAGTAAAATTGGCTGAACCAAACAGAACCATTGAATTGGTGCTGCACCCATTGCCGGAAATTAGTGTCGATGCTCGTTTATTTAAACAATGTTTGCTAAATATAATTTCGAATGCGGTTAAATACAGTCGAAATACCGAACACGCAATCATAGAAATTGGGTGTACGCCGGCAAACAACCGAACAGAATTTTACGTTAAAGACAACGGAATTGGTTTTGATATGAAATACGCAAGCAAGCTTTTCAACGTGTTCCAGAGGCTACATAACGAAAGCGAATTTGAAGGCACCGGAATAGGTTTGGCGCTGGTTAAACGTATTTTGAGCAGGCATTCGGGCGAAGTTTGGATTAATTCGGAACCTAAAAAAGGTACAACCGTTTACTTTACCTTGGCGCAATAAAAAATAGAAACAATACCATTGAAATTTTAGAACAATCTTTTGTAAATGGCACAAAAACATCGACTAAAATGATTGAAATACTACTAATAGAAGACAATACCGACGACGTTGAATTGATAAAATATCGCTTAAAAACCGATGGTTTCGATTTCAAAATTAGGCACGTATTGTCGCTTGAACAATTAGCCGAAACTCTTTCGGATGGGTGTCCGGATGTTATTTTGTCCGATTTTAACCTCAGAGGTTTTACCGCACTCGACGCCTTAGAATTTGTTCGACTCAATTATCCTAAAATTCCGTTTATAGTTGTAACCGGCAGTATTGACGAAGAAACCGTGGCATTTACCATAAAATCGGGCGCTTGGGACTATGTAGTAAAAGAACGACTTTTTAGGCTTAGCACCGCCATAAAAGCAGCCATTGAACGATTTAACGAAAACCGACGAACCGAACAAGTTGAAAATAAATTGCAAATTTTATCCATCGCCATTCAGCAGGCCTCCACATCGGTAATTATTACCGACCGCGAAGGAAATGTAGAATTTGCCAATAAGAAATTTACCGAAATTTCGGGCTATACCGATTCCGATTTCTTAACCGAAAATGTAAACATTCTCAAATCGGGTTTGCTTTCGGAAAAAGAATATAAAGAAATTTGGGAAACCGTAATTTCAGGCTCGCAATGGAAAGGCGAATTTCAGAACAGAACCAAAACCGGCGAATTGTATTGGGTGCTTGCCTCAATAACCGGAGTTAAAACCGATACGAACGAAATTACCAATTTTATTGCTATTCAGGAAGATATAACCGATAAAAAGCGAATTGAGCAAGAACTGATTAATGCAAAAGAAAGAGCCGAAGAATCGGACAGACTTAAAACTGCATTTCTACAAAACATCAGCCACGAAATAAGAACTCCGCTTAATGGCATTTTAGGATTCTCGCGTTTGCTCGACGACGATGAACTTACCACGGACAAGCGAAAATCGTTTATTGAAATTATCGACAGTTCCGGCGTGCAATTAACAAGGGTTATTGAAGATATTATTGAAATTTCGAAAATCGAAATCGGTTCCATAGAGCTTAAAAACGAAGCTTTTTGCGTAAATACACTAATTGATGAATTAAACGATTATTTTACCGGAATTATAAACGAAAAAGATAAAAATGTTCGCCTGATTCCTTTTAAAGCATCGGAATTTGGTAATTTCATAATAGTAGCCGATAAAATGCGAATTAAGCAAGTTATGGTACACTTGCTCGATAATGCGGTTAAATTTACGCACAACGGCTTTATAATGTTCGGCTATAGTTTCGACAACCAAAGCATAACGTTTAAAGTTTCGGACAGCGGAATTGGAGTTGACAAATCGAAGCACGAAATAATTTTTGAACGCTTTTGCCAGGCCGACGACGAAATTCGGAAAGACTACGGAGGTACCGGTTTGGGACTTACCATTTGCAAACGTATTGTTGAACAAATGCAAGGCGAAATTGGTTTAATTTCAGAACTTGGTAAAGGTTCAGAGTTTTATTTCAACATAAACAAGCAAGTAGAAAGCACTGTTGCACAAGCGACTACCCAAGTAAATAATTTAAAAGAATTATTTACTTCAAAAACTATTTTAATTGCTGAAGACGTTTGGGAGAATTTTTTACTGCTGAACGAATATTTGGAACCACTGGGTTGTACAATTATACACGCCATAAATGGCAAACAAGTAATCGACTTTTTAGCATCGGGTATTCGCCCCGACCTTATACTTATGGATATAAAAATGCCGGTTATGAACGGCATCGAATCGCATAGGGCATTGCGCAAATTAGGCTGCCAATGCCCCGTAATTGCACAAACGGCTTATGCAGTTGACGACGATAAACGGAATATTATGAAAGAAGG
>JAIFNC010000122.1 GCA_020047935.1 Bacteroidota bacterium | reverse complement strand
AAAAACCCGAAAGCTGAATTAAATTAATACCGGCTTCTTTAATTTTTTCAACAAAAGCAATTTCTTGCCCTGCAGGCAACGCATTTACTTGTATGCCAAAAAGTTTTTGCGGCATATAATTTAGCTGAAATTTTAGCTGATTATTGGTGGTATCGGTTACAAATTCGGCAATTCGAATGCCCAAATCGGTTGAAAGGCTGTGTATAGGTTTGTTGTTTATTATTAACTCGCACACCGGCAAATATTTAATATCGTTCGAATGACTTCCGGCTTGCCATATTTTCGGGTTTGCAATTTCAATCGGCAAGCTTATTTCGTTTAAACCGGGCACTAATTGTACCGCTCTTCCTCCTAAAGCAGGTTTGCCTTCTTCCAAACGTATGGTTATGTAGGCTTCGGTGTAAATTTCGGACTGAATTGAAAATACGGTAGTTAGCCAAGCTCTATTCTGCTCAACTGCATCGGTAATAAATTGAACATTGTTAATTTTGGCTGTTTTCCATGCTTTTAAATAAGGTAATTCGAAAATTCCCGATGTTTGCAAGTGGTATAACATATTTTGAACTTCCAATTTTTCAGTCGGAGTATTAAAAACTATACGAAGCTTGTTGGTTCCTCTGCTAAGTGCTTGTTTTACTTCAATTTCTTCCAAATAACAACCCGAATTGCTTTCGTAAATGGTATCTTCGTTCAGGTACACCGAAATATCGCCTCTTAAGTTGCCCAATACCATAGTTATTTGTTCGTTTTGGTAAAAACCGAACGGCACACTAAACTCGGTTGAAATTTCCCAAGGCTCTTTCAATACCATTTCCAATATTTCTTGCGGAATATTTAGCGGAGTTTCTTTCACTTTTATGCCGGTTATGGTGCTGGAAAGCAAGTTGCCCGGTATGGCTACCAAGTTGGCTTTTTGTGCCGAAACCGGTTTTATAAACCACTCGCCGTTAAGGGTTATTACGTTGTCGGTGTTTTGGTTGCACGATGCAAAAACTGCCGTAAGCAGAACTGCAAATACGAGTTTTAGTGCTTTTATTTTCATTGTTTTCAATTTTTATGCGTTGCGTTTTTTGAAAGTTTAAAGATAAGAGAATAATACAAATTTTGAAAATTGTTTTACAGTGAAAATTGTACTAATTTGATTTTTTTACCGGATTAATTTTTCTTTCGGATTTTGTTGTCGGTTTCTCCGGTTTAAAACGACTTTTACCCGGAATTTCTTATTTCGATTTTATAATTGCGTCTATTGCATCCTATTGGTCATTTCATTAAATGTAATAGTTTTTTAATTGTTAAATGCCTATAGGTTAATAATTTCGGCTAACGCATGGATGAAGCCGATTAAAACTTGGGTTGATTGGTGTACCATTTCAAATGAAATACACCTACAATTGCAGGTGTATTTTTTATTCAGTTCCTTAATACATGGATGAATTTATTTAGGAACGCAGATAGCGCGGATTTTCAAACGCAGATTAAAACGGATTTCTATGAAAAAAATCTGTTTTTATCCGCATTGCCCTGCATCCGTTTTATCCGCGTTCCATTTGGCAATCGCAGTATTTGGGAATAGAATATGTATTTTTATAGGTAAAGAACAGCTTGCGGTTTACAGAAAAAAACGTTTCTGTCTGTATTTTAGTGTTTTATAAATTGAAAACAGTAGAATTACCGCATTACGCTTTTGAAATATTCCAAATATAAGTTATACTTTACCGTATAATTGGGCGACGAGCCCTGAATTAAGCCGCCGGCACGCAATCGGTTGGCAAGCATAATATTGTTGGTTGTTCCGGTGTTAATAATTTGCATTAAGCATTCGTACAAATCGTCGAAATTGCCCACAAACCATAACTGTCGTTTTAAATGGTCGGCAAACGGATTTTCGTCGGCAGTAGGCGACATAAACAAATCGTCGAACGTGCACAACTCTCTTGCCATGTCGTACAGCGCTTTACGCACCAAAAATGGGTGCCCGCCAATTAAATCGAATAATTTCGTTTGCTGCTCGTTGGTTAGTATGAGCCTATGCAACGAAATTAAATCGCTTATATCTTCAGGGGTAAAGTCGCGCAAAACGGTTCCGGTACCCACATTAAATGGCGACTGGTTTAAATTACGTATAGCCAAATATGCTTCGGTTGAGTGCGAAATGGCAATTCGTAACCGCTGCCAAATGTGGGTAACTTTAGCATCTTCATGCCAATACCGCAATAAACCAAAAAACTCATTCGATACTTCGGGGTATTCGAACAAGCGGTCGGCTTCGTCAATGGCCAAAAAAATTGGGTCGGTTGAAGGTTTTAGAATATAGTCTTCAATAAAAGCTGAAGCCATCATTTTTGAACTCATGAGCTCGTCGGCAGTTAAATCGGCAATTTTTACCGGAATATTCAGCCGGTGGGCAACAATTACACAAAACCGCAATAACAGTACATCAATATTTTTAAAATCGGCAACACTAAGTTGCTGAAAACTAATAGGTACTACTCTGTATTTAAGCGTTGTAGCATGAAATATAATGCGCGAGAGCAACGAGGTTTTACCAAACTGCCGTGGCCCTTTAATTTTAAGCAATGCGCCCGGCATTTCAATAGAACGAATAAAAGCCGATTCGCCTTTGCGTTCAATGTAAAAAGGCGATTGCGGATTCATTCCGCCTTCCGGAAACTCGAGCGGCGCATTGGGCATAGGCAGTAGGCGCACATCGGTAACGGCTGCCGAAGTAAGCGATTCGGGCTCGGGCGGCAACTCCGTTTTAGCGGAAAACTCGCCCATGTTTACTATTTCATCTACAATTCGTCGGGTGTCGGCAAAGTTTTGCCAAAAACGGTTTTGTGCTTTTGCCAAATAGCACGAAATATCGTAATTCAGCCTGTAATTCATGGGCAAATTAATGCGCACGGGCAAAATTTTTGGTTTACCAAATTCTTCAAAAAGCATTTTTGCAATTCGAATTTCTTCGGTAACCATGTCGCTGGCAATCGATTCCTTGGTAAGCAGCACCAAAAAATAATCGGCATTGTCCAATGCTTCATCTACCTTATCCGACCAATGCTCGCCAATTTTAATACTATCTTTATCAATAAACGTTTTAAAACCCGCTTTCTTGAATTCTTCGTTAAAAGCCGATGCAATTTTAGCGTCGGTTTTGTTATTTTTATAGCTTATGAATACCTGTTTTGGCATAAAAAAGTCTTATTTGCTTAATTACACAAATGTAAGCAAATAAGACCAAGTATCAATACAAACGCCCGAAAAAATTAAAAAGATTTGCAAATATTAATAAATTCGTCGGCTACAAGCGATGCTCCGCCAATTAAACCGCCGTCGATATCGGGTGCAGCGAACAATTCGCGTGCGTTTGATGCTTTGCAACTTCCGCCGTACAAAATGGTAGTTTTATCGGCAATGGTTTTTGAATAGCGCATGGCTATAACACTGCGAATAAACTGATGCATTTCTTGTGCCTGTGCCGAAGTGGCAGTTTTTCCGGTACCAATAGCCCAAACCGGCTCATAGGCTATTACCACCTTGGCAAAATCGGCTTCCGAAAGGTTGAATAAACCAACAGCCAACTGGCTCTGCACCACTTCTTTTTCTTGTCCGCTTTCGCGCTCTTCAAGGCGCTCGCCTACGCAAAAAATAGGTTTCAAATTAAAATTCAATACCGCTTTTACTTTTTCGTTCAGTAAGCTACCGGTTTCGTTAAAATAGGTTCGGCGTTCCGAATGACCCAAAATTACATACTCAACTCCAATTTCGGCCAAAGTTTTTGGCGAAATTTCACCGGTATACGCACCACTTGCTGCTTGCGAGCAGTTTTGCGCTGCCAATTTTACTGCACTGCCTTTGGTAAGCTTAGCAATTTCGGTTAAGTGCGTTGCGGGGGGAGCTATAATAACTTCCGCATTTTGCACGGTATTAACCAACGCCATAACGCCGGTTGCAAGTTCTTTACCTTCGGCAACCGAGGTATTCATTTTCCAATTGCCTGCCACAATTTGTTTTCTCATAACACTATTTCGTTAAATTCTGAATGTACGTTTGAAAATCGGCGGGCGAAGGCAATGCGGCTTCGCTCCATTTTTTAATTATGGTGCCTTTATATAGTAAAACCGCACCCGGATTGGCACGCATCAATGTTTTCAGTTGGGTTGGGTCGGTGGTGCAAAAGGTAATATCGGCGTTAAGCGGCAGGGCTGCGCAAATGTCGGCAGCTACTTCGGCTCCGCTTCCGGTTAAAAAATAAACCATCGCACCCGACTGCTGCGCCAAGTGCATAAAATCGGCAGCCTTTTGCAATTTTAGAAAATCGGCTTTCTGAATATCGTACGAAACTATAAAAATTACCGGCTTCTCCGACTGCAAAGCCTCTTGCGTTATGTCGGTTCCGTGTAAGTTGCCGGTAGCCGGATTATACAAAGTTAGCAACGCAAAATCGTGAATTGGCGGTGTATAACCTTTTTTCAACAAAACCGGCTCCGAGGTTTCTGTAATTACAAAAGTGGTATCTTCCCAAATTTTCTGCGTCATATATTCTTCCGAACTCACTTTTTTGGTTTCACCGGTGGTATTATTTTTCATGGTATAATACGTTACATAGGTATCGCTTTGTGCTCCTTCAGGCAAGCGCATGGCTTCGTTAATATTTACGCCTTCTTTGTAAGGTCTAAAATCGAAAATTGGTTCGTAAGTATGATTGTACCACTGAAAAGCCATAACCGCTATAACTCCTGCGCCAACCATTGCCCACTGCACAAGTGTATTGAAATATGCCGAAGTTTTTTTTCTGAAAATAAATAGAAAAACAACTAAAATACTGATAACAAGATTTTTGTTGAAGGTTTCCCAATTGGTCATTTTAATAAAATCGCCAAAACAACCGCAATCGGAAACTGCATTGGATATTGCCAAATACAAGGTTAGCGGTGTAAACAAAACCATAAAAAGCAAGGCTCCCAATACACCTAATCTTGTTTTTACATTGAAAAACAAACTGTACCCGACAATAAATTCGGTTAGGTTCAGAAAAACAGCCAATAGAAGCGCAACCATGTCGGACTGCGGCAAACCGAAAGCGGTAAAATAGTCGTTGAATTTAATTGCCGAGCCTACCGGGTCAATGGCTTTTACCGTTCCGGAAAAAAGAAACAACAGCCCAACTAAAACTTGAATAATTCGTATCGCTATTTTCATTTTTATTTTGTTTTGATAATTTTATGTTGTTTAATTCGAATTAAAGGTAAGTTTAATAAGTGCAAAAACCGAATAATTTATCATGTCGTAATAATTTGCATCTACCCCTTCCGAAATAATGGTTTTATGGTTCAAGTCTTCAATTTGTTTTGTACGGTGAATTTTCATTAAAATAAGGTCGGTGTACGAGCTTATTCGCATAGAACGCCATGCCTCGCCGTAATCATGATTTTTATCGAGCATTAGTTTTTTCGATAAGTCGGCGTATTTTTTATAAAGTTCAACCGCTATTTCTTCGCTTAAATCGGAAGTTTCCGAAGCGCCCAGTTCTAACTGAATAAGCCCGATAATGGCATAATTTATAATACCTATATATTCCGACCGAATATTTTCATCCACTTTTTGCACGCCGGTAATTTCGAAACTTCGAATACGTTTTGCTTTTATAAATATTTGGTCGGTAACCGATTCGGGGCGTAAAATACGCCATGCGGTACCATAATCTTTTAGTTTTTTGGTAAAAATATCTTCGCAAAAACCAACTACTTGGTCGAATTGTTTATCTGTTTGTTGCATTTATTGTTTCAATAAATTTAAAAAAAATTAATTTTGCAAAACGAACCCAAAAATAATTCAAGAATGGCAGATGGCAAAATAAACACCTCATTTTTCGCAAAACCGACCTATATTAATTGCAGCGGCAGGCTTTTCGATTTGAGCAAACCCGCAGTAGCAGCCATTTTGAACCTTACTCCCGATTCGTTTTACGACGGCGGTAAATATACGAATGAAAAACAAATTATTGAAACGATTAACATTTTTTACGAATCGGGAGCTGCAATAATTGACGTTGGGGCATATTCCAGCCGCCCCGGTGCCGAACATATAAGCGAAGAAAACGAATGGCTGCGGCTCGACAAAGTGCTTGATATCATTAGGCGCGAGGTGCCACAGCTTATTATTTCGGTGGATACTTTTAGGGCGGAAATTGCACGAAAAGCAAAAGAATACTACGATGTTTCGATAATAAACGATATTTCGGGCGGCGAAATGGACGCAACCATGTTCGAAACCATTGCCAAATTGAACCTTGCCTATGTACTGATGCACATGCAAGGAACACCGCAAACCATGCAATTAAACCCTGTTTACCAATCGGTTACCGACGAAGTAATTCGATATTTTCATAAAAAAGTATTCAGGCTTAGGCAAAACGGAGTAAATGATATAATTTTAGACCCCGGATTTGGCTTTGGAAAAAACGTGGAACATAATTACGAATTGCTCGATAATTTGAGCAAATTTCGCATTTTCGAGTTGCCGTTAATGGCGGGTTTTTCGCGAAAATCGATGATTCAAAAAGTACTGAAAACCACCGCAGCGCAAAGCCTAAACGGAACTACCGTGCTTAATACGGTTGCCTTGCAACAAGGTGCAAATATTTTGCGCGTACACGATGTAAAAGAAGCCGTTGAAGCCATTGAACTGGTTAATATGTTGAAAAAGAAGTAAAATTTATGGAATTTATAAACGTCAGGTTACTCGATGTTATTGATATTTTTGTTTTTGCAATTTTACTGTACCAAGTATACAAACTGATAAAAGGAACTGCGGCAATTAATATTTTTGCCGGGCTTTTTGTGGTGTATCTTGTTTGGTTGGTAGTAAAACTGCTCGATATGCAATTACTTGGCAATATTTTAGGACAAGTAATGGGCGTAGGCGTACTGGCATTAATAATTGTTTTTCAGCAAGAAATTAGGAAATTCCTGCTCGTTTTCGGAGCTCGGTACTTGTCGAATGTGAATACTACGCTCGAAAATGTTTTTTCGGGACTGATGAAAGAAGAACACAGCGGCTACAAATTCGACGTAATTAATAAAGCTTGTGTCGAATTTTCGGCATCGAAAACCGGGGCATTAATTGTTATCGAAAAGCACAGCAGCTTGGAGCAATTTGCCGAAACCGGCGAAATAATCGACGGAGTAACTTCCACCGGATTGCTCGAATCGATATTTTTCAAAAACAGCGCATTGCACGACGGCGCCGTAATAATTCGCAAAGACCGAATTTATGCCGCCAAATGCATTTTGCCGGTAACCGAAAGCACCGATGTAGCTGCCGATTTGGGCTTGCGACACCGCGCTGCCATTGGCATTACCGAACAGTCGGATGCGTTGGTGGTGGTTGTTTCGGAAGAAACCGGAAAAATTTCGATTATCGTAAACACTAAAATTGAACGGGTAAAAAACGCGACAAAAATGACCGATTTGATGAACAAATACTTCCGTGAAAACCAACTTACTCCCGAACCAAACCGTGCAACACCGTCGTCTGCCATTCAAACCGGTGCTTCGGCATAAAAACAAGCAAAAAAT
>JAIFNC010000276.1 GCA_020047935.1 Bacteroidota bacterium | reverse complement strand
ACGGCCTTATCGATACAAGCTTAGTTAAGGTATCGGCGCAGCCCGAAAAATCGGTTACTTTTAAAAATACCGGATAAGTTTTGGCTTCGGGAAAATTAAATGAAGGATTGCGTAACGTTGATGCACCCAAATTGCTAAATTCCCAACTGTATGCAAGCGCACCGTTGCCTATCGATTTGTCGATAAAATTCGAAGGACTTTCGCCAAAACATTCGTTATTCCAAGTAAAATCGGCAGATGGCTTAATACCCAACGGAATTGTTTTACTCGTTGTTACCTCACAACCATAAATAGAGGTAGCTTTCAGGCTTATTAATCGGTTTCCGTCAATTGAATAAAAGTGTTTTGGGTTTTCAAGCACCGATTCGTTGTTGTCAATATCGACAGGGTCGCCAAAATTCCATAACCAATTAGTTATATCGGCAATAGGCGAAGTTTTATTGGTAAATATTGCCGAGTCGTTGCTGCAACTATTGCTAAACGAAAAATCGACCGTAGGTATATTAAAAACTTCAATAGTATCGGCAATAAAGTTTGCACAGGTATTGGCATCGGTATATTGGTATTTAACAGGAACTTTACCGGTGTAATTTGAAGGAACAAAGGTGTTTAGCCCCAAGCCGGAAACATTTCCTATGGTATAAATACCACCTGAAGGTAAGCCAATCAAAGTGGCCGATTCGTTATTTTTACAATAAGTTTTATTGTAGCCTGAAAAACTTATTTCGGTAAGTTTATTTATTGTAATTTGTTTTGAAGAGGTTAGCTTACAATTATTTGCATCGGTATATACAAATTTTACTACCCCAATTCCGCTTAAGCCTATAGGATTAAATTCACCCAACCCGTCGTTTAAAACAACGTCGGTTATTCCAAAGCCCGAAAAATTGCCGGTGCCTACTTGCGCTCCGTTCACTGTGCCGTTAATATTTACCTGTTTCGAATTTTCGCACACTGCCGACGCCAAATTCGACGAAATACCCGCATTCCCAATGGCAAGAACAAGCGTTTGTTTCGAAATTTTGTTTGAACAACCGGTAGCCGGGCTGGTATATTCGTAGGATACGCTTACGTTGCCCGGGGCTACATTGGGGCACCTTTTATGTAAATAGCATTGGCATTATTACACATTTTTTCATCAAGAACAAAATCTAATATCGGCAGTGCATTTACTGTTACAGTTTTATCGACAGACGCTTTACAACCGGTGTATTCATTAGTGTAAACATAAGTAATTGTGTTATTTCCGATAACCTGATCGGTTGGTAAAAATTGATAACCTGATGTACCTGAGCCGGAAAACACACCGCCTGCAGGTATTCCATTAAGTGCAACCGCCGAACTTCCGGTACAATAAGCCTTTGCGGGGTTCAACCCTACAAAATCAACCTTGCCAATCGAATCGACTATTACCGTTGTATTTAAACTAAATACCGTTACCGCATCTAAACCAATATATTCGTACGTAATTACATGGTTTCCGGCACCGGCTTGTGTCGGATTAAATACCGCTTTATCTGAACCCAAATTCAAAATTCCCTTACCGGCAAATGTACCACCCGGCAATCCGTTAGACGATAAACCGACAATGGTATCATTCGATTCGCCGTAGCAATAAATGTTTTTATCGTTCAAACCGCTAATGCTTGCTTGCGCTTCCAATACATTGGTTAGTTTCTTTAGTATTGAAGTACAACCGGTTACAACGTCGCTATACGTATAGCTTACCTGAAAATTACTGCCAATACCCGCAAGTGCCGGATAAAAATTAATTCCGCTAATGCCCGAACCGGTAAAAAATCCGCCTTGCGGTGCAGGGTTTAGCGGCTGTGTACCTTGCGAAATATTATAAACTTCTTTTAATTCGAATGACGTGATTGGCAAAGGGAAAACAAATGTTTGTTTGCTAATTTTAACCTTACAGCCCGAATTCAAATAGGTTGAAGTATAGGTATATTCAACCGTAAATGGCGTTTCTGATGTTGAGGCGGTAGCCGGATTAAAACTTGCAACATTTCCATAGTTTATAAAATTCGAAATATCGGAAGTGAAATTTCCGGAACCTGAATTATGCGAAAAAATTGCGTTTAAATTCGAAATAGGTTCGCCGCTGCAATATTGAGCGTTTAACCCAATAAAATTTACATTGCCTATAGAATCAATAAATATTTCTTCAGAAACCGAATAACCGGTTCCATTAATTGTATAGGTATAGGTAATAGTATCTTTGCCGGCGCCCAACAAGCTCGGATTAATAAGGGCAGAATTATCGCCGTTGTCGGTAATTTTATTTTTTGAATCGGAAAAAGTACCGGTAATAATCCGATTTTCCGGATTTCCGGTTATTAAAATTGGAGTATTTTCGTAACAATATACGGCGTTCAGATTATTAATGGTACCCGAAGCAATGCGAACTTGAGTGGTTTTTGTAACTGAATTTGCGCAGCCGGTACTCGGGTTGGTGTAATTGTAAGTGATTGGTATATTAGGATTTACTCCGGCAACCGACGGATAAAAAGTACTTTCGATAATTCCGGAACCTTGAAAAAAACCACCGCTTGGCACTGCTGCCAAAGGTTTGCTTCCGGCATAATAGTTATAATTGTCCTGAATGGTAAAATCAATTATCGGTAACTTATTTACCATTGTATGTTTTTCAACTGGAGCACTTAAACAACCGCCGGGCGATTTGTAAATGTACGAAATGGTAATAGGCAAACCATTGGCAGTTACTACGGTAGGGTCAAAAATCGCCGAGTTGCCTCCGGCAATATTGGTAAAACCTACGGGCGGACCGGAAAAAGTACCGGTACCGTTGGGCGGGTATAAATCGATAGCAGACAATGTAACCAGTGGGTCTTTTTCGCAATATTTTTCGCTTAAACCTATAAAATTAACTGTTCCAACCGAATCGACCGTAAAAGTTCTTTCAATAACAAAATTTGTAATATCGAAATACGAATAATAAATGGTAAACGTACCTGCGCCAATTAAATTTGGCGTTAAAGTAGCGGTGTTGTTTCCGTTGTCTTTTAATCCTTTTGCCCCCGAAATAGTGAAGGTTCCGGTTTTTGAATTTGGATTAATACCGGTTATATTCGATGCCGGTTCGGTATAACAATACAAAGGTTTCAGCCCCGAAATGGAACCGCCGGCGCCAACAACCTCAATGGTTTTATTAACCGATTTTTTACAACCTGATGTTGGTTCGGTATACGTGTAAGTTATTGTATGAGTGCCTATTGCTGCAATATTTGGGTAGAAATTAGAACTGCTTTCCACAATACCTGCACCGGAAAAAAATCCACCCGATGGATTGCCTGAAAGCAATACTTTATCGTCGGCAATGTTATATACCGAAAGCATATTGAACGAAGGGTTAGGCAACGGATTTACGGTAACCGATGCACTTCCTCCAAAATTTGTTCCGGGTGCCGATTCCGAATCGGTAAGTGAAACAATGGAAAATACGCCGGTTTGAGTTACATCCAACCTGAACGGTGAGGTGTTGATACCGGGCTGAACAAAAGTTTGCGTACCGTTCGAGTACGACAAATTCCAAGGTGCATTGCCTGTTAAATCAAAAAATACAGGAGTAATACTACCTTCGCAAACTGTTGCATTTCCTCTTACAGTGCCGGTTGGTCGGTCGGTATCAATAACTATGCTATTGGCAGGTAAACTGCTAAATGTATTGCTGATATTTCCGGCAACATCTTTAATGCTGATTGAAAGAGACAAATTGCCTGAAAGTACTTTTTTATCGGTTTCCGAAATGGTATAGCCTAACCAATATTCGGTTTGCGATTTTTCAACAAATTCCAAATTTACATTCGGAAAGCTGATTCCGTTTACCGAAATAGCTGAAGGCATGTACGATTCCGAAGAATTATCGGTAAATACTTTCAATATAATTTTATTACCCGGAATATAATTACCATTCGTAAAAGTAACCGAATTGATAATTGGCGGAGTTGCATCTACATCAATAAAAGCTGCCGATGGAGCTGAAATATTCCCGGCTTCGTCGGCCGCATAAAAGTAATACCTACCTTCGGCAGCCGGCGAAATAATCGATTCTGACAAACCAAATGTTGAAGTAATTTGGTTGCTGATTTCGAAATTGCTTGTTCCTGCCGGAGCCAGATATATGACATCGGTTGAAATGCCTAATTTATTAATTTTGAGCGAACCGGAAGCTTGCGCCCGAAAACTTGCGGCAATTAAAATTCCGGCATAAGTAGGCGCTGTTTTGTCGAATAAAACTTTACTGCCCGAAGTTGGCTCGGTGGTTATTACGCCTGCATTACCTGCCAAATCGGTGGTCGAAATTTCGAATGGTACCAATCCTTCCGCATCGGTTGCAAGCATGGTATAGTCTGCTTTCCATTGTTTTGCATTGCCAATTTGAACAGCCGTAACCGATTTGCCCATAATTTTAACCGCCGGCATTTGAATAAATTCATTGGTTTCGAAGTATAAACTTACCAAATTGCCCGGTTTTGCCAAATGTGTTTTTTTGTTAGCCGAACTCATGGTAGCTGTAATTATTTGCGGCGCAGTTTTATCAAAATTAACCAAACTGCCATCGGTGGTTTGCGTAATTTCAATACCTTGGTTTTCGCTTAAATCGCTAAAATTTATTTTGAATGAAATGGATCCTTCCAAATCAGCCGCACCTAATAAAACTTCGGCTTTGTATTGCAATGTGCTAATTTTACTTACCGTTACCGGTGCCGTAACCGAAACTAAATTACTAAAAAACAAAACTGTAGGATTTGAATTTAACAATTCGTTGGTTTCGAATTCGAGGGTTATTTTACTGCCAACTTTTGCTGTTTTTTTATCGAAAGCGTTGGAATATATACTTACAAAATTAAACTTCGGAAGCGTTTTATCGAAGGTTACTTTACTTAAATCGGTGGTTGCGTTTACGCTGATTCCTTCGTTTCCGTTTACGTCCGCAAAACCAATTGAAAAACTAATCGTACCTTCGTTATCGGAAATAGTAGGTTGAAACTGTGCAATATATTCGTTTTCTGCATTTTTAATTAAGCTTACGGAACCCGAAACAAGCTTTCCGCCCGATAAAAAACTGACTGTTGGTGAAGTTTTTAAATTTTCATTGGCTCTGAAAAGTAAATTTACCGTTCCCCCCGATTTTACAAACTCAGTATTTGTTTGATTGCTGTATAGTTTTACCAAATCGAGCACCGGCGGAACGCCATCGGTTAAAATGGTATTATTGTCGCCGGCAGCAAATGTTCCGCCTTGGGTTACATTGGCAATACTTAATAAATAAGGGTTACTCCCGAATGCAGTTGTGGCTTTACCGGCTTTCCAAACTCCACCGGTATATTGTCCGATACCGGCTTTTGTTCTGTTGAACAAACTGCCTTCGATTGCCGAATTCCATTGCAAATTGATGGTTAAGTTCGAACCTCCGGCAGTGGCCTCTTCAATAGTCCACGATTGTTTTACGGTATTTTCAATATTGGGAATATTCGCTCCAATGCTTGTTCCGTCGGCAGTAACCGAACCAAACAAGCCAACCGAATAAAAATCGGCAACACCCGAATTATTTAAGTTTGCCGGCGAATAGTATGTTGAAGTTCCTACCGGAAATGCAACAGAATTATTTGCCACCCATTGAGTCAATTTTCCGGTTCCGCTTAAAATAAGATATTTAGAAGTATTTATTCCGCCCAAAAAGCTGCCGTTTTCAAGTTTCAATTCGGCATTGGAGCATAAAAGTTTCCCGTTTCTCAAAAACAACTCATTCCGAACCGAAATTGAATTTTCAACAGACAGGTTACTGCTGTTATCGATCCAAATATTTTCGAAAGCAATGGATGAAGTTCCGGTAATACGCTGAATTGCAGAGGAAATGAATTGAACTTCGCCATCGGCGTTTGGGTTTATAAAAACCGAATTGCCTGCCGTGTTGGTAAAATTACCGGTAAGCCTAATTACTCCATCGAGTGCTATTCTGCCTTGGTCCAATCCCGAACTTGCATTAGTTATATTTCCGCTGGTTCCTGCAACACGAATTGTGCTGCCTTGTTGCACAATAATTTTTGCACCGTTGTTGCGAATGCCGGTTTGGGCATTCAACAAAAGCGGAAGGCAGATTATGAGTGCAAATATTATTTTAAACTTTTTCATTTCAGCCTAATATTAGGTTTCAACATAAAAAATTGTTTTTTTTGTTTTTTTAGGGTGAAATTATTAATGCAAAATTAACCATTCAGTTGCACTAAAACATATGATTCGAGCACCGGTTAGTGTTCCAATTGTAGCTGTACCTTTCAAAACATCATCGCCTTGCAGAGTTACAGTAATTGTATTTGCTCCGGAATTAAATATAACATATTCAATTCCAACTAAGTTTACGGTAGCATCAGGCAAAGTAAAATTTGCATTGGCATTTGTAGTATAAACAATTATATGGTCGTTTTCCAATACTGTATATGCTGAATTAGTTGTAGTAACTTTGTTATATTTAGCGCCAGTAAATTTTACATTCGAATTTACAACTACTTTTCCTGTACCGTTTCCGCTCAAGGTTAAATCGGTATTTATTATTGACGGACTTAAATTAGGACTGTTAAGTGTAGTTGCTGCTAAGGTTGTAAACGTGCCGGCTGAAGCTGTAGTTCCGCCAATAGCTGCATTGTCGATGGTTCCGCACGAAATTACCGGTGCGGTTAAGGTTTTGTTGGTTAGTGTTTGCGTATCGCTCTCGCCTACAATATTGCCTGTGGGTGCACTTTTGCCGTCCAAAAGGTCGGCATTCAGGTTGGTTACAACGGTATTTGAAGCTACGGTAAACGGTGCAGTGCCTATGCCAATTGTAGAAGTAACAGTTGTAAATTTGCCGGTTGAAGCGGTCGCTCCGCCAATTGCTGCATTGTCAATGGTTCCGCCCGAAACTATTGCCGAATTTATTGTCGGTGAAGTTAATGTTTTATTTAATAAGGTTTCTGAACCGTCGAGCGTAGTTAATGTTCCCGTTGTATTAGGAAAGGTTATCGTTTTATCGCCTCCGGTAGCATTAATTGCAAACGAAGTAGTGCTTGTGCCCGCATTGAATTTTAGTGGTAAAGCTCCTTGTATATTGCCTGTAAATGTTAAATTATTATTTGCATTAAGCGTTGTAAAGCTACCTGCAGCCGCTGTCGTTCCGCCAATTGCTGCATTGTCGATGGTTCCGCCCGAAATTACCGGTGCGGTTAAGGTTTTATTGGTTAGTGTTTGCGTATCGCTCTCGCCTACAATATTGCCTGTGGGCGCACTTTTGCCGTCCAAAAGGTCGGCATTCAGGTTGGTTACAACGGTATTTGAAGCTACGGTAAACGGTGCAGTGCCTATGCCAATCGTAGAGGTAACAGTTGTAAATTTGCCGGTTGAAGCTGTCGTTCCGCCAATTGCGGCATTGTCAATGGTTCCGCCTGAAACTGTTGCCGAATTTATTGTCGGTGAAGTTAATGTTTTACTTGATAAGGTTTCTGTACCGTCGAGCGTAGCTAATGTTCCCGTTGTATTAGGAAAGGTTATCGTTTTATCGCCTCCGGTAGCATTAATTGCAAACGAAGTAATGCTTGTGCCCGCATTGAATTTTAGTGGTAAAGCTCCTTGTATATTGCCTGTAAATGTTAGATTATTATTTGCACTCAAAGTGGTAAATGAACCGGCTGCAGCAGTTGTTCCGCCAATTGCAGTGCTATTTATTGTTGCGCCTGAAATGGTACCCGAATTTATGGTAGCTGAAGTTAGTGTTTTATTAGTAAATTCTTCGGTACCGCTTAAAGTTGCCAATGTTCCGGTTATATTCGGAAAAGTTATTGTTTTATCGCCACCCGTAGCATTAATAGCAAACGAAGTAGTGCTTGTACCCGCATTAAATTTAAGAGGTAAAACCCCTTGGATATTACCTGTAAATGTAAGATTATTATTTGCACTCAAGGTAGTGAATGAACCGGCTGCAGCAGTTGTTCCGCCAATTGCAGTGCTATTTATTGTTGCGCCTGAAATGGTACCCAAATTTATGGTAGCTGAAGTTAGTGTTTTATTAGTAAATTCTTCGGTACCGCTTAAAGTTGCCAATGTTCCCGTTACATTTGGAAAAGTTATTGTTTTATCGCCTCCTGTAGCATTAATAGCAAACGAAGTAGTGCTTGTACCCGCATTAAATTTAAGAGGTAAAACTCCTTGTATATTGCCCGTAAATGTAAGATTATTATTTGCACTCAAGGTAGTGAATGAACCGGCTGCAGCAGTTGTTCCGCCGATTGCCGTTCCATCAATGGTACCACCATTAATATCCGTTTTTGCTATTACCACACTTCCGTTGCCTTTACCGCTTAAGAGCAAATTAATATCAGAATCGGTACCTGTAGAAGTGATTGAAGGTGCGCTGCTTGCAATTGCATTGCTTATTGTAATTTCGTTAACAGCACTAACCGTTCCGTTCAAAATTAATACTTCATTCGAATTTGCATTAATAACCACACCTCCGCATTTAAGGTTGTAAATGAACCTGCCGCTGCCGAACTGCCGCCAATAACCGTTCCATCAATTGCACCACCGTCGATATTGGCATTGGTAAGTACTTGATTGTTTAAGTTAACTGACGAGCCTAAGGTGGTAGCATTTAAAGTTCCTGTGGTTAAAGTAGTAGCGTTTACGGTTCCTGAAGTATGTGAAGTTGAGTTTAACGTAGAAAATGCACCGGTGCCGACAGTCCCGGTTCCTATATTGCCCGGATTAGCCCAATTTATAAAAGCATTATTAAAAATTCCCGTAGTAATTTTTGCAACGTCTAAGTTTGGAATATCACTTGCGGAAAGGGTAGTTGATGAAGTAACCAAGCCTTTGCTGTCGTAGGTTATTTTGGTTCCGGTTCCGGCAGTAATTGCTGTATTTCCAACAAAGGGGTCAGTCCAAACAAAACCAGAACCGTCAGAACTGATTATTTTGCCGTTGGTGCCCAAAAGTAAATTTGAATAGGTGCCGGCTGCAGTGCGCAACATAATGCCATTGGTTGTAAAATCTGTATCAAGTAAGGCTTTCGAATTCATTTAAGGTTGTAAATGAACCTGCCGCTGCCGAACTGCCGCCAATAACCGTTCCATCAATTGCACCACCGTCGATATTGGCATTGGTAAGCGCTTTATTATTCAAATCAACAGCCGAACCTAAGGTGGTAGCAATTAAAGTTCCGGCGGTTAAAGTAGTAGCGTTTACGGTACCTGAAGTATGTGAAGTTGAGTTTAACGTAGAAAATGCACCGGTGCCGACAGTTACGGTTCCTATGTTTCCCGGATTAGCCCAATTTATAAAAGCATTATTAAAAGTTCCGGTAGTAATTTTGGCTACATCTAAATTTGGAATATCGGAAGGAGTTAAATCTTCGCCAAGTGTTACCAAGCCTTTGCTGTCGTAGGTAATTTTGGTTTTAGTGGCACCTGTTATGGCAGGGTTCGAAGTGGTAACATTGAGCCAACTGAATGAACCGTTACCCAAAGAGCCAAGCACTTGCCCCGATGTGCCGTTTGTTAAACCACTAAGTTTAGTTGCAGTAATTGCACTCGGATTAATGGTAAGTAAGCCTGATGCAGTAATATTTGCATCGCCCGAAAGTACTACCGGAGTAGCAACTCCTGAAGCATTTCCTACCCAAATATTTCCGTTGGCAAGGCTTAAACTTCCTGCAAAAAGTTTTATCCAGTCGGCACCATTCCAATAATAAA
>JAIFNC010000078.1 GCA_020047935.1 Bacteroidota bacterium | reverse complement strand
GCAGCCGACGCCCCTAATCGAAGCATTCCGGTTTCGTAGTATAAACCAAACACTTGGTCGGAAATAGCAAAATCGCCGTTTACATAAACCGAAATTTTTTGCATACCCAAATCGTACACCACTGCATAATGATTCCAAGTGCTAATATCGGTATAAGTGCTTTCGCTTTCAATTATTTTGGAAGCATTTTTAACATACAGTTTGTTTTCGGCGGTAAAACCAAATTCAAATCCGGAAGTACTGCCGTGGCTTATAATGGTACCGGTGCCAAGCGAATTTCGCTTCATCCAAATTTCAAAAGTGAACGATTTAGCCGACAAATTCATGGATTGCTCAGTAACCATTTTATTGGCAATTCCATCGAAATGAACCGCCGAAGTATGAATTGTTTTCGCTCCGTTTTTAATGCCGGTAACCGAAAAATTGTTGTGTGTAATAATTCCTTCCGAAATATCTTCGTTAAATTGAATTTGAATTTCGTCGTCCACATTCAAAATTCCGTCGGCAGGCTGGGTTAATCCGAACAAAACCGGACGAACCATATCTTTAATACCCGAAGCAATTAAGGTAGGCGTTTCAGCTAACACGGCTTTGCTTGTCGGGTCGATACAATAGGCTACTGCCCTAATATCGTAGGTGTTATCGGGGAAAGTGAGCGGCATGTTATATTGAATGCTATTTTTTGTTAAATCGAGCAAAGTTTTTGCCCCGGAAGCATCGTTAAACAGCGATTCTTTGGCAAAAAATTTCATTTCTTCGTTCCAAACCGAAGCCGAAGCTGTTTTAGATTGAAGTGCAACGTATCCGAAATTTGCATAATTAACATCGTAACCCTCCAACTTCACCATAATGCTGTCGCCGGTGGTGGTGTTCATTACCCAATTATTGAGCGGTGCCGACAAATTTATGTCGGAACAATTCGGAATAAAAGAAGCCGAAATGCTTACATCGTCGAAAATATCGTCGGTAAAACCGGTTGGGTCGTATTGGCAGGTAGAAGCCAAAATTAAACGTATGTTTTTATAATCCAGCGCATTCGGACCTTTTGTAAGTGTAAGGGTTTTGCGCAAGGTTTGTCCGGCCTTCACCAAAAATATTTGTCCGGCTTCATTCACTACAGCGCCGTCTATTTTCAGTATTGCACCGTCGGGGTTTGTAGACCCGTCAATTAACAATCGATACCAACCGTCGGCATCTACTTCGCTTTCATTTTTCAATTCCAAGGTAAAATTAGCGTTTCGGTTTGCCGGCACATTGGCAGCCATTGAATTTACCACCGAAATTTTAGGCACTTCCATTTGCATGGTAGCATCGCTTAAAATAGTGCCGGGTTGGTAGTATTTAGTATATTTAGCACCTTCGTACGGGCAGCTTGTTTGCCCGGCGCGAGTATTAAAACTAATACCACCGTCGGCAGTGCGCTTGTAATCTACGGTTAACGCATCAAAATCGCCTGTTTCTTCCATCACAAAGCCAACCGTTCTGCTCGATTCGCTACCGGTTGTGGTACTAAAATCGGCACCTCCGCCAACTTCGGCATCAATACTTAAAACTAAGCCCAAACCATTAAATGCCCAGCCGGTTTCCATTCCGGCAAGTGCCGAAATCATATAATCGACTTGCGTAGTGGTTGAAGAGGAACAGCTTACATTGGTTGAATATTCGTAATTTGAACCCGATGTAAACGACTGGTTGGCAATTAATTTAGCCTCAATTTTTTGTTTTTCGTTATTTGCCAAGGTAGTTTGCCAAGTAGCAATTTGGTTGTTGCACCACATTACCGAATCTAAGCCGGTAAGGTAGGTTTGACCTTCGGGCAAAATAATTTGATAACTCGGGCCATTAAGCGGCGAATCGGAAATGTTTGCACCCCAAAGTTTCTTGTCGGTATTTCGCGAAGCAAAATTTGGGTCTTCAAAGGCAACATTCGAAACGTACACCGGTTGTTTAATAAGGGTTCTGTCAATAATGGTTCCTTTTGGCAGCAATAATCGGTTTCTAATATCTTTCCAAGCCGGAATAAATATTTTTTCGATATCGCGCTGTGTATAAGCAAAATCGGTTCCGAAGGATTGCCCCATGGACATGCCTTTACTTTTTACAACTGCCAAAATACCATTATCGCTTATTACGGTATGGAAACTTAAATCGATATCGGCGCTGTTGATAACGCTTATATTATCGGTTGCACCGTACACAAAATTGGTCGACAAACCAATAAATACATCGGCATCGGCACCCACCCAAAGCGGATCGGCACTGGTTTGGAATCGTTTTGTGGTGGTAGTTACCGTAGCGGTATCTTTAGTAGTGCTCGAATTTTGCTGAATATGCAAACCCAGCTTAAAATCGGCTTTAACACTGGCTTCCATAATAACGCCAAACCCCAAACCTGCAAAGGTTTTAATTTCGGGGCCGTAACGGAAAGTTAATTGGCTGGTGAAATCGAACATTTGCTTTTTTGAAATCGAATTAGCAGTTGAAACCGTTGAACCGGCTTCTAAATACGAATAACTGCTTGTTCCGGGTGGGTCGCGCAATACGGCAACCACTTTGTCGGGTCCGGCGGTTGTAAAATTGGCACCCGAACTTTTAGAACCGAACAAATACGGTTCAAATTTATTTGCCCAAGTAAATATTCGGCCGTTCTTTTGCAAATAAGCATCAAATTTATTAATTCCGGTGGTTAAATCGGGCAGTCCGGCAACAAAAACATAGCTGGCATACCCGGTAGAATCTATATCTAACACTTCAGGAACATTAGAATCTTCGAGCTTCATGGTATTATCAATCCATATTTTACCGTCAGAAACCGGAACCAAATCTTCAGCTGCATTATCGGCATTTACATATTTTTCAAAAGCTTTAATGCTGAATTTATAATAATTACCTTGCGTATACACGGGTCTGCCTAAGGCATACACCGGCAGTTGATTTTCAAAAGTCAGCAAATTTATTTTTTCAATTAAATCCGGTGTCGCTTTTTTACTGTATTCAACAAATAGTTCGCCGTTATAATTTTTAGCTTTATTGTCGTTGCCAAATTCGGTAATTGAAAAATCGGGGTCTACGTATAAAGTTTGCGTAAATTTGGCATTGTACATTACCGAATCTTTATATTGTGTAACTTTATAGTATGCTAACTGATTGCCCGATGGAGGAATAAGCACAGAATCTTTATACTCGCGAGTTTCGTAAATGGCATTGGTCGAATTTTTAAGATAAATTCCGGTAGTTCCCGATAAAACGCTTACCATACCGGTATTAACCTGTAAAACTTTATAATCTTCGGGGTATACATAAGCAATAAATTCGCCGGTAGCAGCATTTGTTTTAATAGTAATAGCCTTTTTTTCAATTGAAAATGAATTACTTACATTAGCAAACGGGTGTATTTCAGTCTGATTAATATTAACGCTGCTGCGCATGTTGTATTTATCCTTTTTCAAAGGTTCCAACACAATGGTTGCAACGCCTATATTATTTTTCGATTTGCTGAAAAGCAGCGTTTTATCGCTTTCGCGCTTTCCGCCCACAACCCTACCTATAAGTTTAATACGCGTAGCATCTTCGAATTTAAAACCGGCAAGTACATCGGCTTGAAAATTTCGGCTTATTTTACCTGCCGAAAAATTATGACCGTACTTGTTTGCTTCTATAACATGCTCGCCAATAGGCACTTTAATCGAATATTTACCATCAACATCGGTAAGCGTTAAAGCACCTTTACTGTCTATAACACTTCTACCGTCAATAGTAAACGATACGCCTTCCACCGGATAGTTTCCGCCCTCGTACACTACATAACCTTCATACTTGAAAGAAGAAATATCGACAAAATCGACATTGTTTTGCACTGCCGAACGGTCGCTCAAGAACAAGGGTTTTTGTTTTGGGTTGAATTCGTGTGTACCTAAATTCGGGGTAAAGGTATAAGAAGTTCCGTCGGCAAAGTAAGGAATACCGGCTACCAAATAGTTGCCGTTGGCATCGGTTTTGCCTTTAAGCGAAAGTTGTTGGCTTGTAGGAATATAAAATTCGCTACGCGAACAAGTACCATTTATATATCCATGATTTTCATTATAAGTTATGCCTTTAGCCGACATATCGAAAATGAATTCATTAATTTTTTCATCTAACCTATAATAAGCTTTTATGCCGGTTTCTTTGCCCGAAATGTATCGGTCGTAATTATTCAAAATTTCAGAAGCCAATAGTGCTTTTTCCCAAATTCGAAGTTCATCTAAATAACCGGTAATTCCGGCACCTATAAGTAGCGGGTCGGTATTAAATACCGGAGCATCAAAGCCGGCTAAGCTTGCTGTTTCAATACCATTTATAAATACGGTGTAACTTGCAGCCGAATTCATTACTAAACTTAAATGGAAATAGGTATTTGCCGGAATAGTAAAACCGGTAACTTCCTTAATTACAGCGCCAACTTTAATTTGAAGCTTAGCATCGGTAACCAACAACTGAAATTGGTCTTTTTTGTCGAAAAGTACCACAGTTCCGGCAACCGGAGCTAAATTCAACCATGCTTGAATGGCGAAAGCGTTAGTGCTCAGCAAATTGTTTTTATCGGGAATACCGATAATTCCGTTACCAAAAGCAATTGCACGGTTTTTCATTTCATCGGCACCCTGAATAATAATATTGGCATTTTCCACCGGCACATCGCCGGCATATACAATACGTCCGCCAACAGAACCGGTAGGCATTCTGAAACCTAAGTTGCTCAGCATCGGCGCTTCGGTGGCTATAGTGTTGCAGTCGGCAACAGCCGTAATTCGGTACGTGTAGTACATCGAAGGAACCGATTGAAAATCTTGGTATTTATACAGTTTCGACGCCGTTAAATTAATATCGGCAACGGTTGCAAAATTATCGCTGCTTTCTTCGTAGAGTTTGCGCTGTACCAAAAACCGCGATAAGGTTCCCGAGAGTAAATTCCATTCCAAATCGACACGGTCGTTGTAAAAACCTTTCGATGCCTTTAAATATTCAAGCACCGGCTGTTCATCTGCCGAAAAGGGAACCATAACTTTATTGGTTGCCGTAGCCGTGGAAGTTCCGTGTGCGGCAGAACCAATTTCGAGGCTGTAGGTATAAGGCGTGCAGGTAGCCAAATTGGTTTCATCGATGTACGATGTAATATTTTCATCGTTAATTTCAGCAATATTTATTTTATTCGTACCATCGAAGCGGAACACTGTAATTTTACTGCTTCCGGCGCAAAAAACACCTTCGGCTGTATAATTCCAACTAATAGCAGGTTTTCCGTTTTCTATGGTTGCTGTTATGTCTTTTATTTTTTTATGCGTGGTATTGAATTTCACCATTCCTACCCGCACATTGGTTTTCCATGCCCACGCTGTAATTCCGGAAATGCGGCGCAATTTATAATAATAAGTTTTAATCTGATTTATACCTAAACTTTCCGATTCGGTAAATGTGTAATCGGTTTGCGCAGCATCATACGTAATTTCGCCCAATACTTTAAAATCGGTTACAAAAGTGCTGTCGATAGCACGGCAAAGTTCATAATTGGAGGTTTCAAAATTTCCTGTCTCGGTCATTGCCGGAACCGTAAAACTAATGGTATTTTTTTGTTCGCAACCATTCATTACAACTTTAAGTTCTTCGGGCAAAGTATATGCTTTTACTATCGTTTCGTTACTTACTAAACTGTAGCGCGGAAAATCGGGAAAATCGGGATTTGGCGAATAGCTTGCCGTTATGGTATATTTTTTCACTTTACTTATTTCTGCCACTGAATAGGTAAAGTTATGTACCAAAGTTGAGAAATAATCTTGTTTCAGGTTTTCGCCATTTAGCAGTATTTGATATTGCAAATTAGCAGCTAAACTTGCCGGAGTTGTAACCGAATAATTAACAGTACCGTCGTTTTGCCAAACAGCATCGGTTATAATTGGCGGTTGCGCAGTGGTTACATCGAATTCCAAGTAAGGCAAATTTTGCGGAAACGAGGTCGGAAAAGCAATTTCGTAATCCTTTGTACCGGTTGGCGAAATGAGTTCCTGTGTATATTGCATCAACCTATCAGAAAAAGCGACCCGGTATTTGAAATATATTTTTTTATCGAGCAATTCAGTAGGAATTTGCCATTGCACTTTTGCGGTAAAAACCTCAGTATTCGAAAACGCATCGGCATAAACCTCTGTAACTTCGTTTATCGTTTTCCATTCTTCAACAGAAGAGGTTTTATTAAGAATTTGAAACCGTGTACCTCCATAACAGGGTTTTACCGAATAATTACGATACTGCGCACCGCGCTGGTCGGGTTGTCTTTCCGAATTAACGAAAACCAACGGTGTGAAATTAATTCCGTCGGTCGAATAATCGATAACTGAGGTTAAAACATACATATCGTGGTAAAATCGAACATCCTTTTTATACTTGTAAAAGTCCACATCAAAAGTAACAGCACCTCTATCGGGCGACCAGGTGGCGTTTGCTCCGGATAATTCAAATTCCGGGTCGCGATATTCATAAGCACCCACACAAGTATTGCCGGCAGCCCTTTTAATACCGCGCTGATCGGTAGCTAAACCACCCGGTTTGTTGTCGAGTTTAGTTGTAGCCCAACCCGAAGGAATATTGGTTGCATAAGTGTTTATTGATGTAGTCAGTAATTTTACGGTAAGAGTTGAACCACCGTTATTGGCAAGTTTTGCCGAAAATAGATGGTCGGGGTAAACATTGGGTGCATTACTTTCCAAAACTGAATTTAACGCATCAATAGTTACGTATCTGGTTGTACTGTTGATAGTACGAGGTAAGCTCGCATAACATCCGAATATATTATTACCATTATCGCTAACCTGCTGATTGACATCGTGAATACCCGAGTTGGCATTATTCATGGTTTTATTACCTGCAATAATTGAGTTTATTGCAAAACCATTGGTCCAAGGAGCAAAACCACCGCAACCATTACCGGCGGTATTGCCTACAATAGTGCAAGAATTCAAATACGTACCGCCGCCGCCGCTTTGGTGCAATGCTCCGCCATGTTCACCGGCATAATTATTTACAAACGTACAATTATTAAATTTTGCATCTACGCCATAAAAAACACAGGCACCTCCCCATGTACCACTATTTCCGTCGAAAGTGCAATTATCAAAATTATTTTGAGCGCTGTACCAATTCCAATTATAACTCCAAACTGCAACGGCTCCACCTTGTACATTGCATTTATTATTTTTGAATATGCAATTTTTCACGTTCATTACAAATGAGCCATCTTGGGCATAATTTTGAATTGCACCTCCAATTGCTCCGTTTCTCTTATCGGCATCCTGAAATGTTAGCCCATACAAATCAATATGCGAGCGGTTAACATATAAAATTGCACTTGTGCTACCTACTCTTTGCTTCAGAACAGTTGGATAGGTTAACGGATTTTGTATTTATCGAAAATATCGAAACTTGAACCGCTGGCAGGCGTTTCGTATATGCCGGTTGCTATTCGAACCTCATCCTTTCCTATTGTTTTTTGTAATATTGCGAACAAATCTTTAGAAGGAGTTGTTGGTGTTAATCCATTCCCGTTGTCGATACTGTTTATGTTCACATAATAAACATTTTGACTAATGCCTTGAAGTGTACTTATTTCGAGAAAAAACACCATCAAAAATAATAATTTTTTAATCATCAGATTAATTTTAAAATTTTGTACCAAAATATTTTATTGTTTTTTTTTTAATATTTACATTTAGAAATCGCATTTAATATATTATTCAATCCCAACTCCCATAACCAACATATCGTCGGTTTGCGCATTGGAACCTTGCCAAACGGAAATACTTTGGTTTAGTGTTTCCAATTGCTCGGCAAAGGGCTGATTATGAATTTTCAATAGCAACTCTTTAAACCGATTCGATTTGAATTTCTCTTCCTTTTGTCCGCCAAACTGCGATACATAGCCATCGGAGAACAAATAAAAACGGTCGTTTTTTTGTAACTGAATTTCGGTGGCAGTAAAACTTGCGGTATCTTTCGGGTGAATACCAATGGGCATTCTATCGGCTTTGTATTCAACAAGTTCACTTTCACGAATTAAATAAAGCGGATTATAAGCGCCCGAAAAACTTAACAAATTGGTTTCTAAATTCAACACACAAAATGCCATGTCCATTCCATCTTGTGTATCGTATTTTTGATTGGTTTGGTGCAAGGCTTGTTTTATGCCTGTACGCAGTTGGTTTAGTACCAAATTTGGCGCAACATGAGTTCGATTGCTCACTATTTCGTTTAATTGCGAAATACCCAACATACTCATAAAAGCGCCCGGAACGCCATGTCCGGTACAATCGGCAACTGCAATATATACAAAGTTCTCGTTCTTTTTTCCGAAACCGGGGTAATTAACGCATTCTGAATTTTACTTGCATAGGTAATGCTCGATTTTATATCGTTGTTTTGTTTGTGAATAAGGCTGTTTTGAGCAGTAATTTCATCATTCTTAAAGGTTAAAGTTGTGTTTAGTTCTTGCAAATAATCGCGTTGTGTAGAAATTTCTTCCGATTGCGCGGTAATTTCTTCGTTTTTATTTTCAAGCTCCATATTTTGGGTCTCAATAATTTTCTTTTGGCGGCGCGTAAGTTGCAATCGTCGGTATACATAGGTTATGATAAATACCAATAAACCGGCTATAATCGAAATACTTAATAAAATTATATTCTGCTTGGTGGCTTTTTCTTGGGCAATAATTTTGTCTTTTTCGGTTTGTTCGCGTTCAAATTTTAGCTGCAATCCGTTTATTTCTTTGTTTTTTTCAATATTTAAAATACTATCGTTTAATAACTTGGCATGTTCAAAATATTCCAACGCCTTCCCCAAATTATTTATCTGTTTGTAATATATTGCCAAATTTTCCTCAATTCGAGCTATTTTTAATAATTCACCGGATTCATTGGCTAACGCTAACGATTTCTCAAAATATTCAATTCCTTTTTTAATTTCACCGTTTCGGCAATAATACCAACCAAAATTAAAATATGCGGTGCTATTTGTACTAATATCGTTCAATTCAGTTGCCAGTATTAATGCCCTTTCGGCATATTTTAATGCAAGCGAGTCGTTTTTGAGTTCCATGTAGTTTGTGCTAACATTAACTAATACAGTTGCATATTCGTACGATTTATTATTCTCGGGAAAAAAACTTAAACTTTGCAAACTATATTCCAACGATTGTTCAAATTTCCTCAATTCTTTATAAACACCGGCTATATTGAGCGTATTTGCCATTATTCGCATTGGATAGTTGCGTAATTTTGCAATTTCCAACGATTTTTTATAATTCACTAACGCTTCTTCATAATTTCCCATGTGGTTATAAACTACGCCAATGTTTTGATATTGCAGTGCAATTATAGCACTATCATTTAATACTTTACCAATATTTAGTGCGTTTAAAAAATTATCAATTGCAATTGGCAAATTAGATTTGATTATATTGCATGCACCAATGCTATTATAGCAGCCGGCCTCACCTTTAAGGTATTTGCTTTTTTTTGCAATAACCAATGCTTTTTCCGAAATTAGAATTGCCGTATCGGGGTTGAAAAACCAATACAGCTTCGAAATATTATTTAATAATTGAACTTTAATCGTATCCATTTTTTCGATACGATAAAGTTTATTCAAACTATCAATTTCATTTCTGTTTTGTCCATGCAATTGCATACCAAAAACAATCAATAAACAAATTGTAAAAATAAATTTCCTATCCTTTTTCATTTAAGACCAATTTATTATGCTTAATAACTAAAATTAATTTCTATTTCTGCCTAAAAAGCAAAAAGCTTTTCCTTTTGCAGCAATTTAAATTGCAACTGCAAAAAGCGAGTAAATTTACCGTTAGTAAGTACTAAAAAAGGCAAACTTTGCAAAGTTGTACAAAGTTTTGAGCAAATAAATCAATGAAAAATCAGTTTGAGGAAGGACAAGGAGCATCCTAAATCGATTTCCGGAATTGTTGAGGAGTAAGTCCGGTGCACTTTTTAAAGGCATTGTTAAAGGTAGTTTTCGAACCAAAACCACATTCGAAAGCAATGGCTTCGATAGTAAATTGGATATACAACGAATCGGAAAGCATTTTTTTTGCTTCCACAATACGGTACTCATTAATAAAAGTAAAAAAATTTTTATTCAAATTTGTATTTAAAATACGCGACAGATGATGATATGGAATGTTAGCAGCTTGGGCAACCGAGTGAATCGAGCAATTTTCATCTAAATACAACTTATCTGTTTCCATTGTCTGCAACAATTTTTCCAAATAAGAATCCGCTATTTTATCATCAATTTTGAGCGAATGCTCCGGTGGTTTAGTTTGTTCAATTTTTTCTTCGAGAAAAACACCGGTTTGCTTATACGAATGGTAATAAATGTAAATAAACTGCACATTCATTGCAAACAAACTAATTATAGCGTTTGTATAATCGTTTTGCACAATAAAAGCCAGCGGTGCCGAAAAAATCATAATACCCAAATCGAGCAAAAAGTAATTTTTAAGCCATTTTATATTAATTTTTGTATTGTTTAATACCACAGTTTCAGAAACTTTAAGTTGCTTACGTATTAAATAATAACAATAAGTCAAATAGCTTGTCATTTGCATATAAAACAACGCATTGAGCAATTTTATCTGCCATATGTTTTGTTCCATATTTTGTTTAATTAACAGTATTCGCTGCTCTGTAGGTAAAACCATTAAGTAAGCAATGAATACAAACCCGGGAATTACGGGCATAAAATGTTTCCAAAATACAAACGTGGCTATTTTGTTGGGTTGCCCCAGAATTTCGCGTAAATAAAAGTAGATACCCGGACCAAAGGATAACAAGCAAATATGATCCCATGGCAAATAATAAAACAATAAGATTGAATTGGGTTGAATATTAATGTGCTGCGCCATTAAATTATTAAAGCCTGTAACTACCATTAATAAGAAAATAATTCCTAAAATGGTATTTGCTTTTTTTATTGGCGATTTTTTAAGTAACAAAGTAATAGCCAAAAAAACAAAATTAAAGCTTGATATTAAGGTAAAATACTGAATTATCATATTTACCTATTTTGACCTGTTGCATTCAGTATTTCGGATTCTATTAACGGCAAATTCAATGGTTTGCTAAAATACCTGTTAATTAATTTTTCATCCATTGCTTTTTGAATTTCTTCATTCATTCCAAAACCGGTAAGAATATAAAAACAAATGGAAGGGTACATTCTTTTTGCAATTTCTATAAACTCTAATCCGCTCATATTGGGCATTTTCATATCGCTAATTACAATGCTAATGCTGGCATTATCGGCCAAAATTCTAAGTCCTTCGTCGCCTGAGTCGGCAACTAAAACGTTGAATTTTTTTCCGAAATTAAATTTAAAAATTTGCAGATTTAGAAATTCATCATCTACATACAGAATGTTTATATCGGTATTCATGCGTTATGTTTTTTTGGTAATTTAACTGTTACGGTAGTGCCTTTATCAATTTTCGAAGTAAAATGCATCGTACCCAAATGTTCGGTTATAATGGAATGGCAAATATATAAGCCAATTCCGGTTCCGCTGCCGGGTGCTTTTGTCGTAAAAAAAGGTTCGGTAATTCGGTTTAAATTTTCAGCGCTTATTCCGGCGCCGTTATCGGTAATTTCAACGGTAACAAAATCGTTATCAACCTCAGTTTTCAATATAATAATACCTTCTTTTTCAATAGCTTGGCTTGCATTTATAATGAAATTAATAAATAACTGGTTTAGTTTGCCAATATTTCCCATAACCATTACTGAATTTGTAATATATTGCTTTTCAACGGTAATTCTATTTTTCAATGAACTGTTTAATACAAGCAAACAATCGTCCAAAACGGTATGAATATTACAATTTTCTGAAAAGTTTTCAGTACTTCTGCTAAAACGTCCCAAACCGCACACTATTTCGGTAGCCCGGTCGACACCGGCTTTAATGGTGCTTAATAAAAACTGAATATCGGAATTTTCGGTAAGTCCGTTTTCGGTAAAATGTGCCAATAAACCCTCGTAACCGCCCATAATGAAGTTAAGCGGATTATTAATTTCGTGCGCAACGCCGGCAGTAAGTACCCCCAACGATGCCATTTTTTCGGCTTGAATAAGCTGTACTTGCGCTTTTTTAAGTTTTTCCATAGTTCGTTGCAAATCAATATTTTGCACACGAATCAATTCGTTTTTCGCAAAAAGTTCATCGTTGGTTGCAAGCAATTCTTCATTGGTAACTTCCAACTCGTAAGTACGTTCTCTAATTAATTCTTCCAAACTATTTTTGTACTTTTCAAGCTCTTCTTCAATTTTTTTTCTTTCGGTAATATCGCGCGAAACAGTTTGCAAATGTAATTGACCGTTTAAATAAACTTTCGAAATTGTACCGCTAAACCAATGTACTTTGCCCCAAACATCAATAAACCGGTTTTCAATCATTTCCGAATGCGTGTTTGAACCCGAAAGCAATTTAACCAATTCGGCTCTTACCACAGGCAAATCGTCGGGGTGCACCGTTGCCTTTCTGTTTAGTACTTTATAATCGGCCGGAGTAATTCCGGTAATGGTTTCCAAGTGCTTATTGCCATATACAATGTGCCCCTCCAGGTTCGAAAGCATAATTATGTCCGGAAACGATTCAACCAGTTTTTTATATCGTTCGTCGCTTTCTTCTATGCGGCGTGCCGCTTCTTTACTTGCGGTAATGTCGCGCAAAACAGCCTGAACATAGGTAGTTTGTTTTAATTGAATAACATTCAGACTCACCGAAACATCAAATAATTCGCCGTTTTCCTTTATGTGCTGCCAATCGAATATTTGGGGTATTCCGTTCGATACCAAATTAAAAATTTCCTTCGCTTTTTCAGCAGAATTTATTCCGTCGGGTTGAAATTCCGGGCTAAATTCATGCGGCTCGCGATTCATAATGTAATCGCGGCTGCATTTAAACATCGTTAGCGTAATTTCATTACAATCAAAATATCTGTTATCGCGAATCAGTATAATTGCATCGTTCGAACTATCGAATAAAGTTCGGTATTTATTTTCGTTATCGGCAAGTTCAATATGCTTATTTTCAAGGCTTTTAAAATTTTCGGTAAGCGCTTTGCTAAAATAATAACCAATATACATTACACCAAACGATGCCAGAAAAATTACAACCGCGTCATTTAGCCATGCGCTAAAATCTTGGCTATAAGCCTGTGCATCGAATGAATTTTCGAGCAAGCCAACACTGAATAAAAAGCCAAATAACAAATAAAGAAACAAAAAAACAGCAAGGGTAACTAAACCTTTTCGGTATGAAAGTACAAATGCCACCAACAGCGATACTCCTGTAATTAACAATTTGGCAGCCGCAAAAAAACCAAAACCAAGTAAACCGGTAATATAAATTACAGCAATAATAGCAACTACCAAATATATTTTAGCTGCTCCCGAAAATCGCTTTCTGAAAAAAGTGATACCAAAAAAAACTGCAATTGCCGTTAATTGCCATTGGTACAATTGCCAATTGCCATAAGAACCGGCTCGAAAAAACCCCAATATTGCACTTAGTGCTGCAAAAACACTTACACTTACCAATATATAATCAGTAATTTTTCCTTTAAGTTGTTCGAAACTTTTTTGAACAATTGGTTTGCTACTCATCTAAAAATCGGTCAATTTAGCTAAATTGTACTATAACTGCAAATATATAAATCATGCAAACAAAAAACAGTTTACCATAATATGCTATCAATTTTTGCTTCTTATTTGCTATGCATTCGCAAAACGAAGGTAACTATTTATTCGGAAAATTTACGTTTTCCTATTGCTTTTTTAACCAAATAAAGTCTATAATAAATTTTAAACACTTAATTTTATGTTGAAAACAGCAAATTGAGTTCAAATTGCAGCAATTTGTTAAAGATTTCATAATTGACGCGGGAAATTTTTGTATTAAGCATTAAAGCATTAATTTAGACTCATTATAAATAACAAAGATTAATGAAATATATAGTATACATTCTTTTTCTATTTTCTGTTGAAGTTTATTCGCAAAACATACCAATTTGCAATAAGTTTACAGACTTAGAACCGCGATTACGCTTTGAGAACGATACACTTTACATAGTGAATTTTTGGGCTACTTGGTGTAAACCTTGCGTTATGGAATTGCCGTATTTCGAGAAAATTCATAGGGAATTTGCCAACCAAAAAGTAAAAGTTTTATTGATAAGTTTAGATTTTCCTGATAAAATAGAAACTCAACT
>JAIFNC010000266.1 GCA_020047935.1 Bacteroidota bacterium | reverse complement strand
GCGTTAAAGGTCGATAACCTGCGGCATAGCAGGAATATAACCACTGACTTGAAAAGTCAGATTTTCATAACCGCATGGTCAACGACCTGCGACATGAAAAAAAACAAGACTATCATCTGCCTGAAAGGCAGTATATTCATAACCGCATGGTCAACAACCTGCGGAAATAAGAATAGAATACAAACAACTGCCTGAAAGGCAGAACAAATGAATAAAGAATGAGCTATACACGATTATTATATCATATTGTATTTAGAACAAAGAATAGCATGAATACAATTCCGGAAGAGCATGAAAAAGAATTGTATGCATACATCTTGGGGATTGTCAATAATAAAAAGAGCAAACTATACCGTATCGGTGGTGTTTCTAACCATATTCACATGTTAGTTGATATCCATCCAAGCTTTGCTGTTTCTGATTTCATGAAAGAATTAAAAGAGTATTCGAGCAAATGGCTGTTAAAGAACCCAAATTTTCCGGATTTTTCAGGGTGGGCTGTCAGTTTTGCTGCATTCAGTTACAATTTAAAAGAAAAACAAACAATTATCAATTATATAATGAATCAGAAGGAACATCATAAGAAGGTGAGATAGTCCTGCCTTTCAGGCAGAGTACAGTTGGTACACTTTCTTCCTTAGGTCGATGACCTAAGGTTATGAAAGTTGAACGCTTTCAGCGTTTAAAAAATAATTCCACTGACTTGAAAAGTCAGATTTTCATAACCGCATGGTCAACGACCAGCGGTTATGAAGGACTGATATAGTACTGCCTTTCAGGCAGTGTACAGTTGGTACACTTTCTTCCTTAGGTCGATGACCTAAGGTTATGAAAGTTGAACGCTTTCAGCGTTTTGGAAAATTCTGAAGGACTGATATAGTCCTGCCTTTCAGGCAGAGTACAGTTGGTACATTTTCTTCCTTAGGTCGATGACCTAAGGTTATGAAAGTTGAACGCTTTCAGCGTTAAAGGTCGATAACCTGCGGCAGAGCAGGAATATAACCACTGACTTGAAAAGTCAGATTTTCATAACCGCATGGTCAACGACCTGCGGCATGAAAAAAAAACAAGACTATCATCTGCCTGAAAGGCAGTATATTCATAACCGCATGGTCAACGACCTGCGGCATGAGAAAAAACAAGACTATCATCTGCCTGAAAGGCAGCACAAAAAAAAGATAAAATAAAAACAATGACAGAGTTAGCATTTAAAGAAAAAACATTAGCGCTTATCGACAGCCTAAAAAGCATTTGTGCCAATTACGGATTAGGCAACGACGGCAACGAGTTTAAAATAATTTCGCAGGTTTTCCTATACAAATTCCTCAACGATAAATTTGCTTACGACCTTAAAAAAATAGACCACAAATTAGGCGAAGCTGAAAATTGGGAAGAGGAATTAAAAAAATATTCCGACGACGAGTTTGAAATGCTGGTTTTGCAATTGGGCGGAAAAACCGCAAAACTTAAACCGCAACATTTTATTTCGGAGCTTTTTGGCAGGCAAAACGAAAGCGATTTTGCTAAACTTTTCGACGATACCCTTATGGATATTGCCATTGCCAACAACGATATTTTTTCGGTAAAAACCGACGGCGGAGCTAAAGTGGTGCTGTTCGAGCGAATATCGCAATACATTAGCGACCCCGCAAAACGCGATAATTTTGCCAAAGCCATTATTAATAAATTGGTGGGAGTTAGTTTTGAGCATATTTTTTCGCAGAAATTCGATTTTTACGCTTCTATATTCGAGTACCTTATAAAAGATTACAATACCAACAGCGGCGGTAAATATGCCGAATATTTTACGCCCCATGCCGTGGCTAAAATTATGGCGGCTATTTTGGTAAACCAACCCACGCAAAACGTTACGGTTTACGACCCCTCGGCAGGTTCGGGTACTTTGCTCATGAACATTGCTCACGCCATTGGCGAAGACAGATGTACCATTTACTCGCAAGACATTTCGCAAAAATCGTCGGGTTTGTTGCGCCTTAACCTGATACTGAATAATCTGGTACATTCCATTTCGAACATTATACAGGGCAACACCATTTTGCACCCCTACCATAAGGACAAAAACGGACAGCTCGAAAAATTCGATTACATTGTTTCCAATCCGCCTTTTAAACTCGACTTTGCCGATTTCCGCGACGATTTGGACAGCAAAGAAAACCACGATCGTTTTTTTGCCGGCATACCCAACGTGCCCAAATCGGCTACGGACAAAATGGCTATTTATTTGTTGTTTGTGCAACACATTATGTATTCGCTTAGCGCAAAAGGAAAAGCAGCCGTGGTGGTTCCTACCGGTTTTATTACCGCACAAAGCGGAATAGATAAAGCCATACGCGAACGACTGGTTGAAAGCCGAATGTTGGCAGGTGTGGTAAGTATGCCGAGCAATATTTTTGCTACCACCGGTACCAATGTTTCCATTTTGTTTATGGACAAAAACAACACCGAAGATGTGGTGCTTATAGATGCCTCGAACCTTGGCGAAACCGTTAAAGAGGGCAAAAACCAAAAAACCGTGCTTACAGCCGCTGAAGAACAAAAGATTATTGACACCTTTAACAACAAACAAGCCGTTGAGGATTTTTCGGTAGTGGTTAAATACAACGAAATAAAAGAAAAAAACTACTCGCTCAGTGCCGGACAGTATTTTGACGTAAAAATTGAGTACGTGGATATTAGCCACGAAGAGTTTACCGCCAAAATGAAAAGTTTTGAAGATAATTTAAGCACGCTATTTGCCGAAAGTAAGACTTTAGAAATGGAGATTATGAAGAATTTGGAGGGAATAAAATGGAGTTAATTAGGTTGAAAAATATCACTTCGATTTTAACAGGTTTTCCCTTTAAAAGTAATTTATATTCTGAAAAAGGAATACGTGTAATTCGTGGTGAGAATATAACAGAAGGGAAGTTAAGGTGGGATACAATTAAATGCTGGAACTTGCCATTTGACAAAATGGACTATTACAGTCTTAGAAATGATGATATTGTAATAGGAATGGATGGTTCTAAAGTTGGGAAAAATAAAGCACGAATTAAAAACGTAGATTTACCTTTGATACTTGCACAGCGAGTGGCTTGTATTCGTGCTAATAAAACTTTAAATCAGATATTTCTTTATTACTGTATCAATAACATTAGATTTGAAGAGTATGTTTTCAGAATACAGACTGGTTCATCAATTCCTCATATTAGTAAAAATCAAATTGAAGAATTTTCAATACCATTTCCAAACTTCCAAACCCAATCCTGGATAGGCAAAGTTCTATCCGATTTAGATGCTAAAATAGAATTGAACAACCGCATCAACAGCGAATTAGAAGCGATGGCAAAAACGCTGTACGATTATTGGTTTGTGCAGTTCGATTTTCCTAACGAGCAAGGCAAGCCTTACAAATCATCAGGCGGCAAAATGGTTTTTAGTAAGGAACTCAAAAGAGAAGTGCCGGATGGGTGGGAGGTAAAAACCATTTCTGAGTGGATTAAAAAAGATAAAAGTGGGGATTGGGGCAAAGAAACGAGAGAAGGAAATTACACTCAGAAAGTTTCGTGTATTAGAGGTGCTGATTTAAACGGTTTAAATGGCAACGGTCAAATAAAATCACCAACTCGTTTTATATTGGAGCAAAATTCACATAAAATATTAGAGGAAGCTGATTTAATTGTTGAAATTTCTGGTGGTAGTCCAACTCAATCAACAGGTCGTTTAGCATTTATTACAGAAGAAACATTAAACCGATTTGAAAATCCATTAATCTGTTCTAACTTCTGTAAAGCAGTAACATTAAATGATAAAAACTATTTGTTTAACTTTGTTTATCAATGGAATAGTTTATATGATAATGATATTTTATTTGGTTGGGAAGGAAAAACAAGCGGTATAAAAAATCTACTATTTGAGAGTTTTACGACTAAATACAAAACTGTTTATCCTAAATCTGATATTGTCGATAAATTCAATGCAATCGTAAAACCAATTCATATAAAAAAACAAAAGAATTTATTAGAAACCCAACACCTCACTACCCTACGCGATTGGCTTTTGCCAATGCTCATGAACGGACAGCTAAGCGTTGGCGAAGCAGAAAAAGAAGTGTTAAACAATGCCGGTAAGCAAAGCTGAAGTATGGCTGTTGAGCCACATGCTGCTTATAATATACAAGGTAAGGGGGTTGTAAAAAAAAGAAAATGTATATCCGTAATCACTAACGGTTATGTTTTTTTCCGACTAATATTGACCCCCAACCCCCTGAAAGGGGGCTTTTTAGCGCAGTTTTAATTTTCAAAATTCTATTTTCAGTTTGACACTCTGATTCTATAAATTTGCAATAATCTTAGTGAATGTTCGAAAAAGCCCCCTCTCAGGGGGTTGGGGGTCGATTTGCCACATTTCAGGAAATAGTTATGCCATATGCTTGTTATTATTTAAAAACAATTTGAGCCATAGCTGATATACATTAAAAAGAATGCAGGAAAGAATTAAAAATAAATTTCACTTTAAAGTGAAATATAGTAACTTTGCAAAATCAAATTGCACATGGAGTATACTTTAGAAAAGATAAAACAGTTTTGCGGGAATGAAGCAACTATATACTCAGTATATTTGCACGACGAAGATTTAACCCTTTTCGAACGATTTCTTGCAGAGAACAAAAATTCATTTAAAAGTGAAATAAAGAACATTATTGCACGTTTAAAAACTATAGGACATAAAACCGGTGCGCGCGAGCAGTTTTTTAAATTAAACGAAGGAAAAGCCGGCGACGATGTTTGTGCATTATACGATATACCGGGCAGTAAACTGCGATTATATTGTATCAGAATAAGTTCGTTCATTGTAATATTAGGCGGTGGCGGCCCAAAACCTAAAAACATTCGTGCATTGCAAGAAAACCAAAAACTTAAAGACGAAAACTACTTATTAAGGTTAATTTCCGAGCAGCTTGATGAACGAATACACAATAAAGAAATTGAATTTCTAAATAACGGATTTGAATTAACCGGAGATTTAGAATTTATTGACGATGAAGAAGATTAAAAACACACACAAATGAGAACAACTGACTTAGACGATTTACTGAACGAAATAACCCCCGAAGAAGCCCTTAAAATAGAAAAGAAAATGCTTCTTGCTATGCGTATTGATGAGGGTATAAAAGCAAAAGCTTGGAAAAAAATTGATTTTGCCAAAGCAATGAATAAAGTACCGTCTGAAATTTCGAAGTGGTTGAGTGGAACGCACAGTTTTAATATCGACACGCTTTTTGATATTGAACAAGTTTTGGGTATTCAATTAATTAACACCTGCGAACATAAACCGCAATCGGTAAATTATTATTTGCAAGTATCGAACAGCATAAATTCAAGCGATTCAACAAAATACAAAAGCAACATGAATCTGATAAACGATACCAAAAACAATATCGGCAATAAATTTGAAATCAGCACACATAATTAACATGGAACAATCAGTAAGTTTTCAAATTAAAGCAATAGAATTGCTTGATGTTGCTTTAACACAACAACAGCAAGCGCTACCGGAGCAATTCACCTTTAATTTCAATATCGGTTTAGAACACAAAATAAATCCGGAAAATCAGTTTTTGATTGTAATAGGTACTGTTAAAATTATTCATCAAGACGGGCAAACACAATTAGCATCGTTGAAAGCAAGTTGTATATTTCAAATACAAGATTTTTTTAATTTCTTAGACCCGGCAAATAATAATATTTCAATTCCACAAGCAATTTTAACAACATTAAACTCGGTAACAGTTTCAACAATTCGCGGAATAATGTTTGCCCAATTCAGAGGCACGTATTTACACAATGCCGTGCTTCCGGTTATTAATCCTCAAGATTTTAATATTTCGCAAAACACACAATAAGCAATTGCTTAATTATTACCAAGCGGTAATTACCGATGAAGATTTTAAAATTGGAAATCCGAAACTTATAATTGTATTTCTAACCCCCGAATCGAACTATGCTGCATTAAATTCGGAATACGAAAATTTGCAACAAGCATTAAGTTCCGAACATCGGGCTGTTTGGTTAAAATGGTCGGTTGAGCAAACGGAAGATTGTGTTTTAGGAATTATCCGCAATATTTTACAGTACGAGTTGCAGGCTAAAATTAACCCTATAAACGAATATATGCGCCATACCCTGAAAGCCTTTGTACAACATGCCTATTCGGTTACAAAATCGGGTGACAGAAAAATACGCACCGGTCAAGACCTTGGCGATATAACCGACGAGGTTTTCTTTACCACCGCTGATGGTATAGCACACAGACTTATTCGCCGCGACAGTAATCAGATACAAGTATTTAACGCTGAATCGGGCGATAAAGAGATAGCCAAGAACATCATTATAAAATATATAATTGAAAGAGGATACCATATAGACTACAAAAACTTAAACACTCAACAAGTTGGTAAAAAACTGTTGGAAATAATTTTGAATGAAAATTAATTTTAACTAACACTTGCTGTTAATTATTTTTATCTGTACCTTTGCAATGGAAATTATATTTGCCGATAAAAAACTTATGAAATGTGCCAACAACGATAAATTGGCACTGTAACAATTTGGAAAAAAGCGGTTCGAATTATTTCGCCGACGTATGACTGCGTTGCATGTTGCTAAAAATTTGGAAGAACTACGGAATCAACCGGGGAATTGGCACGAATTAACCGGCAACCGAAAAGGGCAGTGGGCTTGCGACCTCGACCAACCATACCGCCTTATTTTTACGCCAACCGAAAGACCAATACCGGAAAATGCCGCCGGTAGGTATATTTGGATTGAAATTACGGCAGTAGAAATTATTGAAATTACGAACTATCACAAGGAGGGCTAAACCATGGCACCAAAAAACGAATATGTACCGGAATCAATTGCACACCCGGGCGAATTGCTGGAAGAAAAATTGGAAGAAATGGGCATGAGCGTAAAGGAATTTGCCCTACGTACTGATAAACCTGGAAAAACTATAATTGCCGTACTAAAAGGGAATAGTTCAATAACCACCGAAATGGCGCTTAAGTTCGAAAAAGTTACCCGAATTCCTATGGATTATTGGTTGCGTCATCAAATGCTTTTTGATGAATATAAAACACGACTCAACTTTGTATCGGTAATTGAAGAGGCAGAAGACTGGGCGGAAAATTTCCCGTATTCCGAACTGGTTAAACACTACGGTTTACCTACTGCCCGTAAGTCGGAAGAAAAAACTCAAAATTTATTTCATTTCTTTGGTATTGCATCAAACCATGCATGGGAAAACTTATATATGAAAAGCGAATTAAAAGTTGCCGCATATACCTCACTCAAACACACGCACGAACCGCATGCAACTTCGGCATGGCTTCGGCAAGGCGAATTGCAAGCAGAAAAAATACAGGTAGGCGAATTTAATAAAGCAGAATTTAAAAATATATTGCCCAAAATTAAAACAATTATGGCTACGCATCCGACTGATTTTTTTATTCAGTTACAAAATTTTTGTATGCAAGCCGGTGTAAAATTAGTATTCACCCCAATGCTTCCAAAAGTACCGATAAGCGGTTCTACACGCTGGCTAAATAATACACCGCTTATTCAAATGACAGCACGTTACAAACAAAACGACCGCTTTTGGTTTACTTTCTTTCACGAAGCCGGACATATATTATTACACGGTAAAAAATACATTTCGTTGGAAAATCTCGATTTTTCGGATGCCGACCCGGTTAAAGAACAAGAAGCAAATAGTTTTGCAGAAGAGTGGTGTTTCGCAAAAGCGCATGAACAAGCGTTAATGCAGCGCAAACCGATTGAAATAGAAGATATATTAGAATTTGCAAAAAAAGACAATACACACCCTGCCATGATAATTGGCAGATTACAACATAAAAAACAGTTGCATTTTAGCCAAGGGCGCGATTTTTTTATTCCAATTACTATTGACGAATTGTTGTAATACCTTAAATGTGAATTTCCAATATATCGGTCTGACCTTTGAGCTTAACGTGCTAAGCGGTTTGGAACCGCTAAGCACTTGAAAAAACATTCCAAAATATAGGTCTGACCGTTGGGCTATACGTGCTAAGCGGTTTGGAACCGCTAAGCACTTGAATAAAAATCCGTGTTTATCCGCCAAATCGGCCAAATCCGTGTTCCTATCCAAACCACCAAAGCCAAAAACACACCACCGGCGCAAAAGCCCCCTTTAGGGGGTTGGGGGT
>JAIFNC010000300.1 GCA_020047935.1 Bacteroidota bacterium | reverse complement strand
TGTTAATTAATAATTTACAATTGACAATTATTTACTTGCTTTGGTAGTCTTAATAATGCTTGTAAGCAATTTAATAATTTCAACCGCATCTTTATTAATGCTTTCGAATTCTTCAGCAGTAAGAAATTCTGTAGCTTTAAGCAATTCTAACCAATATAATGTTTCGTTAATTTCTTTTTGAGCAATAGCTAACTTATGTATAAAGTCAGCTTTGCTTTCGGAATGTTCTGCCTCTCGAACTAATGCACCAACAGAAGTTCCGCTTCGTAATAGTTGTTTTGAAAGAACAAATTCTTTTTTTGAAGTTTGCAAGTATTGAAATAGCTTTACGTTTCTGATTGCAAATGCAAAACTTTTATTTTTCAGTATATTTTCTTTCATTTTATTATTTCAATAATTAACAATTAATAATTAACCATTAACAATTATAAGGGTGTCCTGCGCAATTACCAGTTCTTCGTTAGTAGGAATAACTACACAAGTAACTTTCGAGTTTGATTTGCTTATAATAGCTTCGGTTCCTTTTATGGTTTTATTTTTGTCGAAATCCATTTCCAAGCCCATAAATGCTAAGCCTTCGGTGGCACCGGCACGCACAAAATCGTTGTTTTCGCCAATACCGCCGGTAAAAACAATAATATCTACTCCGCCCATTGCTGCGGCATACGAACCTATGTATTTTTTAACACGGTAGTTGTACATGTTGTATGCCAATTCGGCGCGTTTGTTGCCTTGTGCTACGGCTGCCGAAATTTCGCGCATGTCCGACGAAACGCCTGAAATACCTAACATGCCGCTATGCTTGTTAAGTAAAGTATTTGCCGAGTTAATGCCAATTTCTTCTTTGTCCATTATGTAGGTTAGTACACCCAAATCGAGGTCGCCCGAACGTGTACCCATAATTAACCCTTCGAGCGGAGTTAAGCCCATGCTGGTATCAACCGATTCGCCGTTTTGTATGGCTGCCAATGATGCACCGTTGCCCAAATGGCAGGTTATTATGCGTTGGTTATTATAGTCTTTACCCAAAAATTCGCAAGCTTGTTTGCTAACAAAGCGGTGCGAAGTGCCATGGAAACCATACCTGCGCACGCCGTATTTGGTGTAAAGCGAGTAGGGCAGGGCGTACATATAAGCATGTTCGGGCATGGTTTGATGGAACGCCGTATCGAAAACCGCTACTTGTGGAATTTTTGGCATTACAGAAGAAACTGCCTGAATACCTTTTAAATTTGGCGGATTATGCAGCGGTGCCAATTCAATGGTTTGTTCAATAGCTTTAATTACGGCATCGGTTATAAGTACTGAACTGTTAAAGAGTTCGCCGCCGTGCACAACGCGGTGCCCTACGGCATTTATTTCGTCGAGGTTGGCTATGCAGCCATGTTTTTCGCTCGAAATAACGCCTAAAATATATTCTATACCGGCTTGGTGGTCAATAATTTCACCTTCAAAAACTACCTTGTCGCCGTTTGGTTTTTCTATTTTGAGAAATGAGCCTTTCAGCCCAATTTTTTCCATGGTGCCTTTAGCTAAAATCGATAGGTCGTTCATTTCGAACAACTGATACTTAATGCTTGAGCTACCGCAATTAAGAACTAATATTTTCATTGGTTGGTTGGAATTTATGCGAGTTCGTAAATTTGTACGTACGGTTATTTAATTCTTTTACCGTTTTCGTCGTAGGTATAAAAACCTTTGCCGGTTTTACGCCCTAACTGGTTTGCACGAACACGTTTTTTTATTAATGGTGAAGATTTGTAATGCATGTCGCCAAATTCGCGGTATAAATTTTCCGACCATCGAAAAATTCTGTCCAATCCAATTTTATCAGCCATTTCGAAAGGGCCTATAGCCAACGAAAGGCTTTCTTTAGTAGCAAAATCTATATCTTCCATACTTGCCGTGCCTTCCATAAGTATGTGGCATGCTTCGTTTATTAACGGTACAAACATACGCACCGTAACCAAACCCGGCGATTCGTCTACCGGAATGGCTGTTTTGCCTAACATGGTAATAAATTTGGCAGTATTATCGTAGGCTTCGTCCGAGGTATGTAGTCCGCGAGCAACTTCAACCAATCGGGCTTCAGTTGAAAGGGTTGAAAAGTGCAAACTTACGCAACGATCCTTATGCTCTAACTCTGCAGAAAGTTCGGTTATTACGCTTGTGCTCGAATTTGTAGCTATAATTGCATAAGGTTCAACTACCGCTTCTATTTTTTTGAAAATTTCTTTGCGGTCTTCCACACTCGATTCGCGCTTATTCGAAAGTATTGCTTCAAGAACCAAATCGCAACCTTCGAGCTTTTTATAGTCGGTAAACCCTTTTACCCTCGAAAGAATGGCTCGTTTGTCGCTTTCGGTAAGTCCCCAGTTTCCTATGATACGGTCTAAATCGCGCTCCAGACCTGCCAAGCCTGCTTTAATGCGCTTTTCGTCGGTTTCAATAAAGGTAACTTCTATTCCTTGTCGGCTTATTATTCGTGCAATAGCCTGTCCGCTAGTACCAAAGCCTATAATGCCAACTTTAGAAAATAGCGATTTAGGTTTAGATTTTTTACTTAAACCATAATCTTCAATGGGTTCAACTATATTTTGCGCCATAATTTCGTGTTTAATCGGTTAAAACCAATTTCAAAATAACTGTTGTTTCGTAGTAAAAAATCGGAATGCAGAGTTGAGCTATTCCGATTTTTCTTCTGAATAAATAAAATAGCAGTAGTAATGGTTAAAAAACTGTACGCTTTTTAGTTATCTAATAATTAACAATTAACCTTTACTAACAATATTGTAGGTATCGGTAGCAATCACCAATTCTTCGTTGGTTGGTACTATCATTACTTTAACTTTACTTTCCGGGGTCGATAAAAACGCTATTTTACCGCGCGTATTGGCAGTTTCGGGGTTTTGTTCAAAGCCCATAAACTCCAAGCCGTTAAGCACCAATTTGCGTAAGTTCGAGTCGTTTTCGCCAACTCCACCGGTAAAAATAAGCAAATCTACTCCGCCAAGGGCTGCCATATACGAACCAATGTATTTTTTAATTTTATATTGGTAAACATCTAAGGTTTTGATTGCTCGTTCGTTGCCTTCGTACGAAGCATTTTCTAAATCGCGCATGTCCGACGAAATACCGCTTAAACCAAGTACACCGCTGTGTTTGTTTATCAGGGTGTTAGCTACGCTTATGTTAATTTCTTCTTTTTGCATAATAAAAAGTAAAGCACCGGCATCCAAATCGCCTGCACGGGTTCCCATTACCAAACCTTCAACCGGGGTCATGCCCATGGAAGAGTCGATAGAATGACCGTTTTTAATAGCTGCTACCGAAGCGCCGTTGCCCAAGTGGCAAGTTATAATTTTGGCATTATTGAAATCTAAACCGGCAGCTTCGCAAGCCAATTTAGCTACAAATTTGTGGCTGGTTCCGTGGAATGCATAGCGACGAATTTTGTATTTTTCATACAAACTGTACGGAATACCGTACAAATAGGCGCGCGGCGGAATGGTTTGGTGGAAAGCAGTATCGAAAACTGCCACTTGCGGTACATGCGGCAATAATTTGTTGATAGAATAAATACCTGCCAAGTTTGCCGGGTTGTGTAGCGGTGCCAATTCGGCTGCTTTTTCAATTCCGGCAATTACTTCTTTGGTAATTAAAACGCTGTCGTTGAAATATTCGGCACCATGAGCTACCCTGTGGCCAACAGCAATAATTTCGTTTAAGTTTGCTACGCAGCCATATTTTTTGCTTATCAAAATACCAAGCAAATATTCAATACCTTGTGCATGATCCAGAATTTCGCCGCCAATGGTTACTTTTTCGCCATTTTCGAGCTGGTTAAACAACTGATATTTTATAGATGAACTTCCGCAGTTCAATACAATAACTTTCATTGTATAAATTTTTAAATAATTTGAATTTGATGCTGTTACAATTGCTATTCGCAAACTTGAAGTCCGGAATTATTGATTGACTGACCAATTATTTTTCCGGTTTCGTCGTAAATATAAAAACCGCGTCCGGTTTCTCTGCCTATGGCGTTGTCGCGCACTAAGCGGCGAATAACGGGCGATGCTTTAAATTTACGTTCGCCAAATTCAACATATAAGTTGTCCATCCATTTATTTACTTTGTCTAAACCAAGTTTATCGGCCAATTCAAACGGTCCGAATTGCAAGCCAAAACCGCGTTTCATGGTTTCGTCGATGCAGCTCATGGGGGCAACGCCTTCCATCAAAATTTCGCAAGCTTCGTTTATTAAAGGCAAAATTAAACGTGTGCTGATATTGCCCGGCGATTCGTGCAATTCAATTACTTTTTTGCCAATCATTTTGCAGAAACGTTTTACTACTTTCTGCGAATCTTCGTTGGTTTTTCTGCCTTTTACCACTTCAACAATAGTAACTTGGCTTGCAGGGGTTAGAAAATGCAAACCAACTGCACGTTCGGGGTGTTTCAGTTCGTCGGTAAGTTCCGAAATAAGCACGGTAGAAACGTTTGAAGCAATTACTGCTTCGGTTGAAACTACGGCTTCAATTTTTTTCAAAATTGCTTTGCGTACTTCCATGTTGGTACCTCTGCTACGGTTGTAAACGGTTTCCAATACTAAATCGCAATCTTTTAGTTTGCTGTAGTCGGTAGTGCCCGAAATACGAGTTAAAATGGCTCGTTTTTCGCCGCCGGTTAAACCCCAACGATTAATTTCTTCATTCAAACGAGCGTTAAGTGCTGCATTAATTTCAACAATTCGCTCTTCGGTTTGGTCAAGAAAAATTACTTCAATTCCCGCTTTTGCAACTACGGTCGTAATTTCTTGTCCCATTGAACCGCAACCAACAATTCCGACTTTCTGAATGCTTCCTTTTAAAGGAGCGTGTTCGCCTAATGCGAAATCTTCCAATCTGTCCGTCATTTCTCTATGTGTGTTTCTAAATTTTTTTATATTGAAATAAAAAGCCCCAAATAAAGGGGCTTTGTATAATTTTACATGCCTGCTGCCTGGTTAGCGGTAATAGCCACTAAACTAACAATATCGGAAACCGAGCAACCGCGCGATAAATCGTTGATAGGTGCAGCCATACCTTGCAAAACCGGACCAACGGCTTCGGCACCTGCCAAGCGTTGAACCAATTTGTAGGCAATATTTCCGGTTTCTAAGGTCGGGAAAACCAATACATTGGCTCTGCCGGCTATAGCACTTCCCGGTGCTTTGCTTTTACCAATGGCTTCAACAATAGCGGCATCGGCTTGCAACGTGTTTTGCACTGCCTTTGGTACTAAAGCTTAGCATAGCCACGCGAGGTTCCATGCCGGTTATGCTTTTGGTGGTGCGGGCTGTGGCTACGGCTATTTCGGCCAATTCTTTATCGGTAGGGTTTGGGTGAACGGCACAGTCGGCAAATACCAACAACCCGTTTTCGCCGTAGGTTTGGTCTTTCAAAATCATGTAGCATTGGCGGCACCTGCCACTTCGCCGTCGGCATCGCCGGCTTTAATCATTAAAACGGCATAATACAATGGGTCGTTAAGTAATTTCAAGGCTTCTTCTTTGGTTAAGCCTTTATTTTTGCGCATTTCTACCATAATGTCGGCATATGCGCTGCGTTTTTCCGACGTAGTTTGGTCAATAATAGTAGCTTTGCCTAAGTTTTTCAAACCAAATTTGGTTGCATTGGCAGCTATTTCTGTTGGGTTTCCCAATAGAATAACTTGAGCCAAACCTTCTTCAATAACTTGGTCGGCAGCTTTTAAGGTTCTTTCTTCAAAACCTTCGGGCAATACAATTCGTTTTCCGTGCTTTTTGGCACTTTCTTTTATTTTTTCGATTAGTTCCATGGCTATATTTTGATGTTTTTTATTGAGAATTAAAATTTTGCACAAAAGTAAAAATTATTATTTTTTAAAACTATGATTTTCGACAGTTTAAGCACGATTTCCACAAAAAAAAACTGAAACAAAGATATTTGTATTATAATATTGAATTTGAAATCTTTAATATTCATTGATTACGAAAAAATGTCTTAAATTTGTTGGTTGAAATAATGATTTTAAGGCAAAGCTGAGGAAGTATTTTTAGAAATTTCCGTTTGGAAAGTTTATCTTTGGCATATTTTTCGGATATTTGTCAAGAATTATTCCTGAAAAGCAAAGCTTGCGAATGATTTTGCAACGATACAAATTTTTTAATCATGCTGCCGATCATCTGTTATCGACCGAATTTATTACAAGTTATGTTTTTAAGTCGAAATAGTAGGTAAGTTTAAGGTAAGTGCATTGGATGAAATAAACGATACAGAAACACCGATTGTTGAAGAACAAAAACCGGTAAAGCACAAGCGTAGACCTTGGTGGGTTTATGTGTTGTTTGCTTTTGCTTTGCTGCTTTTTTCGGTACAAGTTTTTTTTATGCATTTTGCCAATCCTTTGCTTAAATTCTATATTCAAAAGGCTATTTTTACTGAAAGTAAAGGCATTTATTCAATTAGTTTTGAAGAGTTTAACATAAATTTGCGCCATCGTAAAATTTCACTTAAGGGTTTTAATTTATTACCCGACACTGCCTTGTATAATCGTTTGCGCGAGCGCGATTCGGTGCAAAAAGCGTTGTATAAAATTGAGATTGAGGAAATTTCGCTTTCAGGTATTGATTTTAAGTTACTTAGAGATGAAAAAATACTGTGGCTGAACGAAATTGAAGTTAAAAAACCCAATTTGCGAATTATAGGCTTACCCAAAAAGCTCGAAAAAAATAAAAATCAGAAGTACGATGCCATACACAACGACCTTTTTCCGGCGTTGGCACCATACCTTAATGCCCTGAAAGTTAATAAAATAAAGCTAACCAACGGTTATATCGACTTGTATATGCGTCCGCAAGCAAAGCGTCGGGCTTCGGTGGTAAATAATGTTTCGATAGTGCTTACCGATTTTTATGTAGATTCGATTAATTATTTAAAACGCGATCGGCTTTTTTATTCGAAAAGTATTGAAGTAGGGGTAAAAAACTACAAAATGGAATTTGCCGACAGCGTGCATGTGCTTAGGGCTGTGGCACTTAAAATTTCTTCTGCTGATTCGGTGGTTTCGGTTTTTGGAGTAAGTATGCAGCCGGCGTCGCAATTAACGCGCAAGATTTTAATGCGTAGAAATAAAGATTATTTTGAAGTTCATGTGCCGGAAATTCATATAAAAGGCTTCGATATAAATAAAGCGTATTTCGATAAAATGCTGGTAATATCGAAAGTATTGCTCGATGAGCCTGATTTACAGATATTCGACATAAATAAAGTTAAGCGACAATCGAATGTTAAATTTAATCCCGATATCGATTTATTTAGTTTAATTGCCGGTAAGTTGCATAAATTGCAAGTGGATACGTTTAAGTTGAATTCCGGTTCGTTTTCGGTATATGGCAGCACTTCCAAGCACAATAAAGATTTTGCTGTGGGCGATTTGTCGGTCGATTTGTTTAATTTTCAGGTAGATTCTTTGGCGGTTTACAACGAGAAAAAAATACTGTATTCGGATGATATTGATTTCAGAATTCGAAATTACTTTATGAAACTGAAAGATGGCAGGCACACGCTATCCGCCGGCGAGTTATTTGTTTCAACCGGACAATCAAAAATATTTGCAAATAATGTGGTCCTTCGCCCGTTGGCGGGAATGAATACCAAGGTATTGGGAAACAAAGCTTTAATGAGTATTCAAGTGCCTCATGTACAATTGGTTAATATCGATTTAATTGAAGCTTTTAATCAGCATTTTTTGCCGATTTCGTCGTTAAAATTGTATAATCCTATTGCTACAATTCATGTATACCGCGATTCGACCTACGAAGAATTTCGAAAAAACAAAAAACAAGGCATTACGGGCGACGAATTGGCGAAACTGATGTCGGCCTATTTAAATGAAATTTCGATTACGCAATTAAAAACGGAAAATGTTTCATTTAAGTTGAATTATTTTTACAACAACTTGCCGGTGAGCGATTATTCGGGCAACTTGTCGCTCGATATTAAAGATTTCAGAATAAATCCGTATGCCGAAATGGGCTTGGGAAAAGTGTTTTATGCCGGCGATATGCTGCTGGATTTCAATAACTATCGAATGTCGTTTGACAATGGTTTGCACGAACTTAAAACCGACAAATTGCTGGTTTCAACGCATGATTCATTGGTTTCGGTAAGTAATTTCAGTATAAAACCGTTGTTTACCGATTCCATGTATTACCGACTTGTCGAACGTAAAAAATACCAATACTATAAGGTTGGTTTCGAAAAGTTTAGCATGAAGGGAATTGATATTCCGAGCGCTTATTTTAATGGCGAAATATTGGTTAAATCTATTGCCTTCGATAAAATGAACTTCGATTTATATACCTATAATTCACTTAAACCGGTACAACTTGATACGCTGAAAATTAGGAAGAAACAAGAATTTAAAAATGTATTTGGCAAGTTTTTTTTAGTAGAAGAATTGCCCGATTCGAACTTAATTGCAGGCAAATTGGTTCCTATAAACGAAATTAGCTATTTGTACAATTCGGTTACCGGTTTGCAAGCAGGTTTTATTTCGCCTATCATAATTTCGAATATTTTCGTTCGAATGCCCGATTTCAAAATTAAAACTGAACAGAAGGAAGTAATTGATTTTGAAATGCCTGCAAATGCTGCCGATTCGTTGAAAATGTATCGATTATTTGCCAATAGAGCTGCAAAAAACGGTATTTTCAGTTCGTTGCTGCAATTTCCGTACGAACTTAGCCGATATTCGATAAACGGAGCCGACAGTTTGCCCGATAATGTGGTTGAATACCACCGGAACCGCGACGAAATGACGGTAAATGATTCGTTGCTTTTTACTGATGAAACTAAACTTGTTAAACCCGATACAATTTTGCTTGCAACGGATTCAATCGTATTTTCCGATACCATTAAAACTCCAACCGAACTGCCGGATGACACCCCTGATTTTTACGATATGCTTTCGAAATTTATAATCAACGTTTCGGTTAACAGTGCAAGTGTAAACAGCGGAAAGTTTAATTTGTATACCTGCGATTCGGTAAAACAGGAGCGAATTGTTGCTTCGAATGGTTTTGAGTTTGAACTGACTAATTTTAATTTTTCGCCAAATTCAGTTGAAAAAAATCAAAAATTGCTCTTTTCCGATAATTTGGACTTCAAATTTCGGAATGTTGAATTTCTTTTAAAAGATAGAGTACACTCGGTAACAGCCGATTTAATAGGGGTTTCAACCGAAAAACGCGAACTTTCGGCTACCGGATTAGTACTTAAATCGAATATTTCTTCTACCTTAACCGATTTAAAAGCAGTTTATATCGATTTTGTTTTTCCGGAAGTAAAATTAACCGGGTTGGATTTTGAACAGGCTTATTTGGGCAAAATGTTTAAAGCAAGTAAGTTAACGGTTTATAAGCCTCTTATACAACTTACCGGAACAAAAAAATTCAGGGAGCTGCGTGGTTTATTACCGCCAATAAGAAAGCAACCGCTTATGCCAAAAGGAATAAGTGCCATTGAATTTGATTCGGTAAGCTTTACCAACGGTAAATTCGAATTTCTGAATTTAATGCCGGGACGAAAGAGCGTTGTGTTAAGTTCCGAGTTAGTGCTCGATGCAGCGCATGTTAGAATTGATTCTACAAATTTCATAAATTATTTTGAAAACGACCGATTGCCCGGTTTAGACCAAGCAGAAATTACCTTGGCAAATCCGGTAGTTTTTACGGGCGACAGCATTCATAGGCTTACTGCCGATGCAATTACGTATTTTAGTGCCCGAAAGCAAGCGCATATAACCGGGCTTGCCTTTAAGCCTTTCATAAATTCCGATACCTTGCAAATGCTGGTAAAGTGGGATAAATCGTCCTTGTATCGGTTTTATTCGCCTTATATTCAAGTAGATAGTGCAAGTATCGGACGTTTAATCAAAACTAAAAACATCGATTTTGGAAAGCTTTCTATTACTTCGCCTTTTATTGAGGTAGTAACTTATAAATCCTTAACTAAACCAAAAAAATTCCATTGGACAGAAACCGATTTGTACCCTTTATTGCAAAAAATTGCTCCCGAAATTCGCATTCGGAACTTGCAACTGGCAAATGGTATTTTTGTATTAAATACCATTGATTCGGTTAATAAACAACTGCGATTTAATAAGTTAGATTTGCATATGACTGAATTTTTTGTGTCGGATACGGTTATCAACCCAAAAAATATTTTTAAGTATGCACAGAAAATGCGTATTAAGTTGCCAAATTTCGAAATTCCGCTAAAAGACACCTTGAACCGGTTGTTTATCGATTCACTTATTTATAACACCGCAACAGCAAAGTTAACCATACATAATTTTTCGGCAAAACCTAAATTGGACAAATACGATTTTGTAAACGAAACGAATAAAACCTATATTGAATCGAATATTGGCAGGTTGGTTGTTACTAAATTAGACTTGCAAAAAGCGTTACGCGACCAAGTTTATTTAGCTGATAAAGTGTATGTTGATGCCGGTAACTTAACCATTTTTCGCGATAAAGCCAAAGCCCGGCAAAAAAACGATTCGATAATAACGAAAAAACGACAACCGCTTTTGCAAGAAACTATAAAAAGAATACCACTCAATTTTAAAGTCGATTCGGTGTTATTCAATCGTTCGGCTATTGTGTTTGAAGAATTGGCGCCGGATGCTCCTTTTTCGGGCTTTTTTGTAGTAACCGGAGTAAACGGATTTTTGTCGAATTTAACGAATATTCCGACCGAATATGCTAAAAACCAAGTGTCGGTAGGACAAATAAACGGCGATTTGATGAGCAAAGGCAAGTTTACTTCGGAATTGAAATTTAATATGAACGACCCAAAATCGAAATTGGTGTTCGACGGAAATTTGGCTGCCATGGAGCTGAAAGAATTTAACCGATACACCAAGCCAAATACCGGCTTAGATATAAGTTCCGGAACGCTTAAATCGGGGCACTTTACCATGCAAGCCGACGATTCGATTACAACCGGTGCCATGCGTATGCGTTATAACGACCTGAAAGTGTCAATTTTACGCAATATTGAAAGCGATACCGTAGTTTCGAAACGCGGTTTTACTTCTTGGATTGCAAATAGTATTCTGCGTACCAATAACCCCAAGCGCGGATTTTTACGCGGTGGCGAAATTTTGGCAAAACGCGACACCACCGAATCGATGTTAAGTTATTGGTTAGATGGTATTTTGTCGGGTATTAAATCGACGGTTATTTTCGATTCGAAGGACCAAAAACTGGCACGAAGATTTAAAGCCAAAGCTGAAGCATTTGAACAACGAATGCGTAGCAAAGAGGCACGCAATGAAGCTAAAGCTAAGCGATTGCTCGAAAAACAAGTTAAACGCTTGGAGCGAAAAGGAAAAAAGAAAAATAAAAACGAAGGTTTACAACTTCCTACTTTTGATGAATAAAATGAACTGTATAGCTTGTATGTCGGGCACTTCGCTCGACGGACTGGATGTAATTTACTGCTCGTTTGAAGAGCAAAACGAGCTGCCGATATTTAACATTGAAGCAGCAAAAACTTACGAATATTCCAAAATTTGGGAAAACAAACTTCGAACTGCACCCGAACTCTCCGGGCTCTATTTAACCCGCTTGCACAACGATTTTGGCGCTTTGCAAGCCGAATTTGTTAATAAATTTATTGCTGAAAACAATATAAAAACCATCGATTTTGTTGCTGCACACGGGCATACGGTTTTTCACCGACCCGCCGAAAGGCTTACGCTGCAAATAGGTTCGGGGGCGGTGTTGGCTGCCAATACGGGTTTGTTGGCGGTAACCGATTTCAGAACTGCCGACGTAGCCCACGGTGGGCAAGGTGCGCCGCTGGTGCCCATTGGCGACGAGTTGTTGTTTTCCGAATACGATGCCTGTTTAAATTTGGGCGGTTTTGCCAATATTTCATTCAAAACTAATGGCAAACGTTTGGCGTTCGATTGTTGCCCAACCAATATTGTAAGCAACCATTATGCTAAGCAATTAGGCAAAAATTACGATATTAGCGGTAATTTTGGGCGCAAAGGAGAAATTAATAATGAACTGCTGCATACATTAAATAACTTGTCGTTTTATGAACAAAAACCGCCAAAATCGCTCGGGAAAGAGTGGGTAGATGCCAATTATATGCCATTGCTTGAAAACTTGGATTTGTCGGTTTACGACAAATTACGCACACATTATGAGCATGTTGCCACGGTTTTGGCAAATATTTTCAACCAAAATAAGTTCGAAAATGTGCTTGTAACCGGCGGAGGTGCTTACAACAACTTTTTAATTGAAATTTTAACTGCAAAAACTGCAACCAAGGTAATTATTCCCAACGATTTAATTGTTCAGTTTAAAGAAGCCCTAATTTTTGGCTATTTGGCTTATTTACGACTTGCAAATAAGCCAAACAGCCTTAAATCGGTTACCGGAGCCTCAAAAGATGTAATAGGCGGAATTATAAATTTACCTTGATTTTTCAGTAAGGATTAATAATTAAAAACGATTATTAAAATTTTTATTCATCTGATAATCAAGCGAAAGCAAAATTAACAATTAATAATTAACCATTACTTACCGCCTTTTGCTCGGTCGTTTTTTGGCGAAAACGAATCGTTTTTCTTCACGGTTTTTCTTTCGGTTCCTTTAAACGACTCGCTTTTTTTTGCGCTGCCTTTATCGGTTTTTGGCTTGAACGAATCCGCTTTTTTTGTGCCAAATCTATCTTCTTTGGGTTTGAACGAATCGCTTTTTTTAGCTCCGGCTCGGTCGGTTTTTGGTTTGAACGATTCGGTTTTCTTTGTACCAAATTTATCGTCTTTGGGTTTGAATGAATCGCTTCTTTTAGCACCGGTTTTGTCGCTTTTTGCGCTTACCGAAGCTATTTTTTTTGCCCCAAATTGCTTTTTAATGCGCCCGGTTTTCGCTTTTTAAAACTGTAGGTTTCTTCTTGCTCAGGGGTTTCTACCTCTTTTTTACCTTTAACCGGTTCTTTTTTATTCTTAACCGCTTCAATTTTTTTCGAACCAAATATGCGGGTAATTAAATCGGTTCTGCCGGTTCTATTTAGTTCCGCCACCAAATCGGTGTAGTTTTCGCGCATGTACCAAAAGAAAAAGCTGCGTTGACGCAATTTTTCCTCTTTGGTTCGGGCAACTTCAACCGGCAACATGGTGTACGGATGCACGCCGCTGTGGTAAATAACCGTGGCTACGGTCATTGGGGTTGGCGTAAAATCTTGCACTTGTTCCAGCCTAAAATTCAGCTCTTTAGTTTCGGCAGCCAGTTCTGCCATATCTTCGCTTCGGCTTCCGGGATGACTTGAAATAAAGTACGGTAACGGTTTGCGCATAATTTTAAGCACATGGTCGGCGGTATGTTCCGGAGCCACTTTTAACCTGCCCGAAACGTGGTTGGCTATAACCTCGGTCGCATATTCGCGTTTATCCTGCGGCATTTCGCCATCTTTGTCAAAAAACAAATCGTAACGAATTCCGCTGCCTATGAATGATTTTTTAACGCCGGGTACGCTGTCCACTTTTCGGTACAAATCGGTAAGTGCATCGTGGTTGGTGTTTAAGTTTTTGCAAATGCCGGGGAAAATGCACGACGGACGAACGCAAGTAGCACACTGCTTTAAATCAACGCCTTGCATTTTGTACATGTTAGCCGATGGTCCGCCAATATCGGATATATAACCTTTAAAATCGGGCATTTTTACCACTTCTTCCACTTCTTTAAGCACCGATTTTTCCGACCTGCTGTTTATAAACTTGCCCTGATGTGCCGAAATGGTACAAAAAGCACAGCCGCCAAAGCATCCGCGATGAATATTCACCGAGAATTTAATCATTTCGTATGCCGGAATAGCACCTTTGCCGTTGTACTTGGGATGTGGCAAACGAGTATAAGGCAAATCGTAAATTAAATCGGCTTCTTCCTCGGTCATGGGCGGGTAGGGCGGATTAACGTACACCGAAACCTCGCCGGCAATTTGCTTGATGCGCCTTGCGTTCATTTTGTTCGATTCCTGCTCAATAACCTTAAAGTTCGAAGCGTATTTCAATTTATCGGTTAAACACTCGTAATGCGAGGCAATTTCAACGGTTGTCCAAGTTTTTAGCCCTGCGGGATTTTCCGAATTTTCGGCTAAAAAAACCGTTTGCGGAATGTTTTGCAAGCTTTTAATCGGTACCCCTTTTTTAATATACTTCACAAACTCGGCAAGCGAACGTTCTGCATTTCCGTAGAAAAGCAAATCGGCTTTTGAATCGAGCAAAATGCTTGGTTTTAAGGTATCCGACCAATAATCGTAATGCGAAACTCGGCGCAACGAAGCTTCAATACCGCCAATAATGATGGGTATTTCGGGGTACAGTTGCTTCAAAATATTGCAGTAAACCACCGTTGCATAATCGGGTCGGGCACCGGCTTTTCCGTCGGGTGTGTAGGCATCGTCAGAGCGTAAGCGCCTGTTGGCCGTGTAATGGTTTACCATGCTGTCCATGTTTCCGCCGGTTACGGCAAAAAACAGTTTTGGTTCGCCAAATTTTTTAAAATCGCGCAAATCGTCCTGCCAGTTAGGTTGTGGCACCATGGCTACTTTTAAGCCGTAACTTTGCAACAGCCTGCCCACGGCAGCCGCTCCAAATGCCGGATGGTCAATATACGCATCGCCGGTAAAAAGCACCACATCGGGCTGTTCCCAGCCGTGTTTCAGCATTTCTTTTTTGGTTACCGGAAGCCAGTCGGTTATTGGGCGAAGTTCGGAACTATTTGATTGCATGATTTTTATATGTTAAGCTGCCAACAGCAGTTTAGTAATGGTTAATTATTAATTGTCAATTGTTAATTTTGCTTTCGCATGATTATCAATTGAATAAAAATTTGAAAAAGCGTTTTTAATTATTAATCCTTACTTCCTTTCAAGAATTGATTAATTATTTTGCAAAAGTACAAAAAAATTTAAATACTTTGAATGCAAAGACGAATTTTGCCCCCCGGCCCCCTAAAGGGGGAGTATGTACTGTAAACTTTAAGAAATACTGCTTTACACAGCTTTTTTATTCAAATTATCAATGCAAAACCTGCTTTAGGAGTTTGGGGGCAAGCCAATTAAAACAAAATAAATTGCTGCGCTGTATCTTTTCAAAAAAAATCGTATCTTAGCAACCGGAATAAAGCAAAAAGATATGGAAAAAGAACATAAGAATTTTACCTTTGTGGTGTTTGCGGTAGTAGTTTCGGTGGTTATGGTGTTGGGGCTGTCGTATTTTTTCTACAGTATAGCTAACAGTTTTTTCGAAATTGAAGGAAAATATAAAGATTTTACTATCAAAGCTGGCGGTAGTTTGGCGCTAAGCGTGTTTTTACTTTACTTTGTTTTCGACAAAATTGAAGTGTTTTACAAAATGTTATTTGCAGGCGAAACGGTGAAGGAAAAAACGAAGGAAGCACCCAAGCTGGTTAAAAATGAACCTGAAGTTGAATTAAAAAGAAACCAAAATATGCCGAATGAAACCCCAAAAGGCAATTTGCCGGATAAAGAACAATTGTTTAAACTGCTAGATAATCCGAACACAATTCGCGAAGCATTGGATTTAGCCGACACCATTCCGTTTGAAGGTAGCGACAGGCTGTTGTTTAATATGAAACGAAGCGACTTTGAATTGCTTGAAACAAACAAAGAGAAAATGCGGCTAAGCGAACAAGTTAAGAGTATTATAAGCCGATATTTAAAATAATTAGGGGTTTTAACCGAAATTGAATGTACAAAATTTTTATTAAAATTGAATTTTAATCCATCAAATGACAATATCCGAAATTAAAAATTTATTAAATAAGCCGGCTACTATTGGCGATGCTTTTAAGGAAGCTCGTACCTTACCTTTTAATTCTTTGGCAGAACGTATTTATAATAAGCTAAATGAAGATTATATTGTAGCAAAAGAAGGAAAAGAAAGCTTTGATGTTATAAGGAAATTTACGCTTTTTTTAGACTCCTGCGAATTTCATAATTATAAATTACCGGATACAGAATTATCTGTTTTTGAACAGGCTCATTTGCCTAGAACTGCAAAAAACGAAATCGACCATTTCTATTTCACACTTCGTGACCGCTTTGAAAATCCGGTTTATAAAAATTTTTTGTATTTAGACCGCAACGAGCAGGTAGAAAAATTCACATTTGATTTTGTACTCAAAAAAGAGAAAAATCCGAACTTGCCGTATATTTGTGTGCTTACTGCCGACGATGTTCATTTACCTGCCGCTTTTGCCGACCGTATTTGCCTTGAGAAAATATTTGATTACGCATATAGTGAATTCGATTTGGCAAAAATTGATTCTGGCACCGGCGGTTTTTTATTCAAATTGCGAAGGGCTTACGAGATTAAAACCCACGACGACTATGCTTTGGTTTGGGACAAAATAAAACAAACTTATAAAGAACAGCATCCGTTCTGGCACATTAGGCTTTCGGGTGAGTATTGTAATGACAAACTTATAAGCTTTTTGAGCCAATTGACAGGTTTATTAAATGTAGATTATACCGGCTTTAAACCGCCGGTAGTTTTGATTACCGGACGGTTGCCAATAAAAGCCATAAACAATAGTAACACTGCTGATAAAAGCTTCCGAAACCGTTTTATTAGCTTTTTCAACTTGAAGCAAACCGAAAAAAACGGTAAGTTTTGCCAACTTGATACCATAGCAATAGAAAACGCATGCAAGCAGTTTGTATTCTGTACAATTCCGAATTTGCCCTTTATAAAAAATGAAGACCTGCGGAATTGGGAAGATAATTTGGGCGGAACCTTGAAATTTAACCTTGCCCAAGCCGAACCGCTCGACAATTTATGGAAAAACCACGACTTTTTGCGCGAAATATACCATTCATTGCCTTCAAAAACTTAAAAATATACCGAACCATGAAAAATAAAACCTTGTTAGATACCAACTTGTTTAAAACCGACAGCTATTTTTTTACCGATGGTTTAATTGATGCTATTCGGGTTGCCTATTTTTCGGGTAAGCCTTTGCTTATTACCGGAAACCCCGGTACTGGAAAAACCCTGCTGGCTAAAGCCGTAGCCGAAATTTTTGCCAAACTGCCCAACGACCAAAAGTTTGCACCCGTGCCGCTGGTTTTCAATACCAAATCGGTGTCGGTGTTTACCGATGTGCTTTATACCTACGACCAAATGCGCCATTTCCGTAATTCGCAAATTCAGGCAAGGCACTTAACCCATGAGCAAGTTGAAAAAATAGATAATCAAACCGAAATAAAAGGCTACATTACTTGGGGCGCTTTGGGCAAAGCTATTTTGGCAAGCAAAGGCTTAGAAAATTTCGAAATACAGCGACAAGTGGTGCTTTTTGACGAAATAGACAAAGCCCCGCGCGATTTTCCGAACGATTTGCTCGATGTAATTCAAGACTACAAAATGGAAGTACCGGAACTTGGCTGGACAGATAACAACAAAACTGCCGTGAAATGCAACGAAAACTACTTTCCGTTTATCATTTTTACTTCGAACTCTGAAAAAAGCTTGCCCGATGCATTTTTGCGCCGATGCGTGTTTTTCTATATCGATTTGCCCAATGCCGAAGTGTTACATAAAATACTTAAAAAACATACCGACATTGCTATTTCGAAAGAAAACGAGCAAACCGCGCTTAATTGGTATATTTCGGTACAAAAAGAAAAGTACCGAAAAACACCTTCGACCGCCGAATTTATAGACTGGTTGCGCTTTTTGTGCAAACCCGAAGTAAATTTCGACTTTGCAAAACTAACCGACCAAAAGCCGGTTTTTAAACCCGAAGAACAGGATATGAAACGTAATTTTGCAATGTCGCTTACTTTAATTGCAAAAAACAAAGACGATTACGATAAACTTATTAAAGATACCATAGCCGTAAATGAGCCAAACGCCACAAACCGATAACCAAGTTTTTGGGCTGGGCAAACTGTTCGACAGGCTTACCGCCAACGGCTTTTTGCTCGATGCGCAAACCATTACATTGGTTATAGAACTTGCACAAACCACCGGCCTGCCGCGCAATGCAAACCAACTTGCCGGCTTGCTTAGGGCTGTCTTGTGCAAAAGCGAGCACGAACAATTGATGTTCGAAAAAATTTGGCACGCTTGGTTGGTTTCGGCAAACACTGCCAAAACTTGGACAGAGCCGGCAAAAATTCAGGAAACTAAAATTTTGCCCAAACAAAGTACGTTTGCCAAATGCAAGGCATGGTTTTATAGTTTGCCCGAAACCATAAAATTGTTTTTTGAAAACCTAAAACCAAAGCCCAAACCTATACCCGAACCGGCACTTATTAATGCCAACGAAATTTTGGCGGCTTCGTTGCTGCCTATTTATGCAAACCCAATTGTGCCCGAACTGCCCGAAAACCTGCAAACCCTTGCTGTTAGGCTACGCACGCGCGAACTGCTTTCAGCAAGGCAAACCGATATGAAAGCAACCATAGCAAAAAGCATTAAAAACTTAGGGCTTTTTACACCGGTAAGCAAGCAAAAGCACAGGCATATAGAGTTTGTTATGCTTACACAAAAATACAGCCGTACCGACCACCGCGCGGCATTGTTCGATATGTTTGCCCAAGAACTCGAATACCGAAACATACCGGTACAACGTTATTTTTTTGCTACCGATGCCAAGTTGTGTTTTAACGAGCAAAACCCTTCGGGAAAAAATATTGAACAAATTTTACAAGAGGCAGGAAATGCTATTTTATTGGTATTTGCCGACCCGCTTACATTTATTGACACCCGCACAAACGAATTGCACAAGTGGGCTAAAGTATTGCAATATTTTGGCAAACGGTTTCTGATGTATGCATGGGAAGCACCCTATTTAACTAAGTTTGCCAACGAATTGCAAACTGTTTTTGATACTTTGTTGCCGCTTAACACCGCAGGTATTAACATGCTGCAACGAATACTTACCGAAAACGCGGAGTTTACCGTAAAAACTATCCTGCAAACCGATGCCGACCATACCGATTATGCACCGGTGCCTGCCGAAACCGAAACCGATGTGCAAAACTTTACCCTGTATTTTGATGCACCGGTACTGAAATGGATAGCAGCCGTAGCGGTATTTCCGGCTTTTTCGTGGCAACTTACTTTGTTTATTGGTAGTTTGCTGGCTGCCAAATACCCAAACCTGCTTACTTGGGAAAACATAAGGCAACTTACACGCCTTAGTTGGTTTAAAACCGGTTTTTTACCCGAAAACTTGGCGCTTGCCATTGCACAAACCAATTGGCTTAGCCAAACCGATATACAACTGCTGCACATCGAACTTAACAAACAAATTAGGCAAAACCTAAGCGAATATTGGAACAAACCCGAATTTTTGCTTACTACCATTTACAAACAAACCGATAACACCGAATTGCAAAACCAAGCCCTGCAACAAGCCGGTGCCGACGATGTGGTGTTTGCCAATATATTGGAAAATAATTTGTTGCGAAACTTGCGCGTATTTAAACTCGATGCCGATGTTGCCGAAAAACTTAACACTGCAACAGCAGGTGTGGCACCGGAACCCGCACAACAACAAACCGAAACCGATTTTGAACCCAACACCCCCCCCTACACCGAAACCGCTACCGGCATACCCTTTACCATGCTGCCCATACCCGCCGGCACCTTTACTATGGGCAGCAACGAATACGACAACGAAAAGCCCCCGCACCAAGTTACGCTAAACAAATTTTTTATGATGAAATGCCAAGTTACCGTTGCCGAATATTTGCAGTTTTGTGACGAAACAAACAGTAATTGGCCTGAATGGAAGGAAAAAGGAAGCAATTATAATATAACCACCGGTACCGATGACCATTATAAAAAATTAGGCAATGCAATTACCAACGATAAAAACCCAATTGTTGGTGTATCGTGGGACAATGCCAAAGCCTATTGCGACTGGTTGAGCAAAAAAACAGGCAAAAACTACCGTTTGCCTACTGAAGCCGAATGGGAATATGCCGCAGGTTGGAACAACGAACCCGGCGACGTACAGACACGCCGCGGCGTGTCTCTAAAATACGCCGGAACCGATAACGAAAACGAATTGGAACAATACGCTTGGTACGATAAGAATAGCGGTAGTAAAACCCACCCGGTAGGTATGCTAAAGCCCAACGATTTTGGTTTGCACGACATGAGCGGAAATGTGTGGGAATGGTGCGAAGACGTATGGCACGATAACTACCAAGGTGCACCAACAGACGGCTCAGCTTGGGTCGATGGTTCAAGCTCTTACCGCGTGAGTCGGGGCGGCTGTTGGATCAACTATGCGCGTAACTGCCGGGCGGCTTATCGCGACCACTACTCGCCCGTCAGCCGCATCAACTCTTTGGGGTTT
>JAIFNC010000231.1 GCA_020047935.1 Bacteroidota bacterium | reverse complement strand
CGGTAGTTCGTGCAGCAAAATCGGGAATAATTACAATTACGTTGAACGATTTGCCTTTTTCGCTCGAAAAATCGTATACGATTTCTTCCCACTCGTTTACTTTGGTGTTGGCAATTAAAATTTCTTTTACACCACCGGCGCCTTCAAATTTTAGGCCTACATTGCTTTTCACGGTTTTATTCACCATTATTCGAACAAAACAGTTAGTTTCGTCAAAAACAAAGGTTTTAATATCACTCGAATGGAACAATGCCCAATCATCACCGGCATCTTTGGCGGTAAACATCGCAACTTTTTCCGAAGTATTGATTCCTGTTTTAGACGGATTGGTAACAACGGTTACCGGCGCGTTATCGGCGTTGGCGGCAACTGTCCAGTTCCAGTCGGCACCTACGCCGCCGGTTTCAAAATCTACGGTTTTAAGCAAGTTTACAACCGCTGCTTTTTTGTTGAAACTAATGTTATCAAGATAAATAACATTGTCGGTAGTACGTGCTTCAAAATCGGGTATAATTACAATTTTATTATACGAATTGCCAATAACTCCCGAAAAATCGAAGGTTAATTCTTCCCATTCGTTTATTTTGGTATTGGCTACCAAAATTTCTTTTGCATCGCTTGCGCCTTCAAATTTAATACCTACATTGGTTTTTACGGTTTTATACACCATAATTTTTACCGACGAATTGTCTTCGGTAAAAACAAAAGTTTTTATATCGCCCGAGTGAAATAAAGCCCAAGACTCGCCGGCAGCTTTGGTTGTAAACATCGCTACTTTTTCGGAAGTATTAATTCCGATTTTAAACGGATTGGTAACAACGGTTACCGGCGCACTTTCGCCGTTGCCTGCAACTGTCCAAACCCAATCGGCACCTACACCCCCTGCTTCAAAATTTACGGTATTCAAAGGGTTAACAATCGGTTCCGGTTTATTAAAACTAATATTGTCTAAATAAACAACGTTATCGGCAGTACGCGGAGCAAAATCGGGAATTATTACAATTTTATTATACGAATTGCCTTTAACGCTCGAAAAATCGAATACCATTTCTTCCCATTCGTTTATTTTGGTATTCATTACTTTAATTTCTTTGTTACCGCCGGGACCTTCAAATTTCAACCCTACGTCGCTTTTTACAGTTTTATATACCATAATTTTAACAAAAGAGTTGTTTTCGTCGAAAATAAAAGTTTGAATACCTTCCGAATGAATCAATGCCCAATCTAAACCGGCATCGGTAGCAGTAAACTTAGCTACTTTTTCCGAAGTATTGATACCGTTTTTAAACGGGTTGGCTACAATTTCAAGGGCAGGGTTACTTCCGTTTTGATCCATGGTCCAAGTCCAATCGGCACCTGTACCTGCGGCTTCAAAATTAATGGTATTCAAAGGGTTCGTAACCGGTGGCAACGAATTAAAGCTAATATTGTCAAGTAGTATTACATTGTCTGAGGGACGTTCATCAAAATCGGGTATTATCACAATTTTGTCATAACTTATACCCTTAAGCGACGTAAAATCAAAGGTCAATTCTTCCCACTCATTAATTTTGGTGTTGGCAATTTTTATTTCTTTAACAGGGCTTCCGCCTTCAAATTTCATGGCAAAACCGCTGATACGGGTTTTATAAACCATTATCTTAACAATTGAGTTGGTTTCGTCGAATTTAAAAGTACCTATACCCGACGAAAAAGTTAACGCCCATGGCTGTCCGGCTTGCAGCGCAGTAAATTTTGCCACTTTGTTGGTGGTATTAATGCCTGTTTTGAACGGATTATCTACCATTTCCATTACCGGATTGGTATTGTTCTCGGCCATAGTCCATTCCCAATCGGCACCTACGCCACCTACTTCAAAATCGATGGTTTTTAGTTTTACCGGCTCAATAATTTGGCCTTGGTTAAATGTAATATTATCGAAATAAACTACATTGTCGGCAGCACGAGCTGTAAAATCCGGGATAAAAACAACGGTAGAATATGCTAGCCCAATAACCGACGAAAAATCGAAGGTAAGCTCCTCCCATTCGTTTACCTTGGTATTGGCTACCTTAATTTCCTTATTAATTCCGCCCGGAACTTCAAATTTTAATCCAAAATCGCTAATAACGGTTTTGTAAACCCAAATTTTCACCTTACTGTTGTCCACCGTAAAGGTAAAAGAGCCAATGCCGCCCGAATGACACAATGCCCATGGCTGTCCGGCTTTCAGCGCAGTAAATTTGGCTACTTTGTTGGTAGTGTTAATACCGGTTTTGAACGGATTATCTACAATTTCCAATAACGGATTGGTGCCGTTTTCGGCAGTTGTCCAAGTCCAGTCGGCACCCAAGCCGCCGGCTTCAAAATTAATTGGATTTTGTGCATAACCAAACGATGCCAAAAGCATCATAAAAAATACAAATGTAATTCTTCTCATGTTGGTTTTAATTTTATCGAATGATACTTTTCATTCGTACATAACAAAAGTACCATTAATAAACTGAAAGTATGCTATTAAACGGTACATCAATACTACATCATTTAAAAATAAATAAGGTAGTAAAATACATACTGAAATAGTTCTAATGTATTTAATATTAACTATTTAAATATCTTTTTGTTAAATGGGCAATAAAAATGGTGATACAATAACGGTTTCGCAATGCAATTTCAGAGAATTTTTAGTGAAATTATTGTTTAGGTGTACAAGCTGCAAAAACGAAGATTTAAAAAAAAATGAACCGAATTTACAGTTTCATCTATGTTCGAATACGCACCAATAAATGAATTAGCGAAACCAAATGTTTGCTGTAAGGTTTTTCTAATTCGACTTTAAATTATACTATTATGGGCAATATGCCCGGATTCATTTTTTCAATTCATCAGAATAAAGTAAAAAACAAAATCGACATACTCAAAAATTCTACAGTACTTATTTTCTGCCCAGCAGCATAATAAACACTGCCGAAGCGGCAAATGCCAAGCACATTACAAAAACACCGTTGTACCCAAAATATTCCAATACAACAATGCCTACAATGGGCGAAAACGAAGTTCGTACGCCGGTAAGTGTTAGGTGAATTGCCTGATAATCCGCCGCTTCGTGCGCTTTGCAATAATATGCCGAGCCTACGCTCCAGAGCAATGCCATGGTGGCGGTAAAAACTCCAAACGATAAAAAGGCAAGCAACAAACTACTATGCATTGTGGTTTTCAGAAAAACAAACGAATGCGGGAAATACTCACTTAATGCGATGAAAAACAGATAGAAAAAGAATGAAGCAAAAGTTATCGCAGAAAATTTGCGCACGTCGACTTTGCCAATGAATTTACCCACAATAGGCAACAGCATAATGGCAACTACATTATAGAAATTTTTGTAAAAAGCTAAGCCCGAAAAGCTTAAACCCAGTGCTTTATCCAGAAATATAACAATAACCGAACTTGCAGCATTAAAGGCAATTCCGTAAAGCATAAAAGCAGTTTCGAATTTCCAGTAGGGCCTATTTTCGCGTAATATTACCGACATATTTTGCACCGATTCGCGCATAAGCACCCAATACGATTTATTCGGAATTTCAAAATCATTTTCGTTTAAAGGAATTTTCGACAAAATATAAATGGACAAAATTCCTAAAATAGCCATGCCGGCGTACACCCACGTAAACGAAAACGGATTGATATCGAGCCAAAAACCAAACAAAAAGGCGGCAAATATTTCAACCGTTTTTTTAACCATGGTGGCATAACTGTAATATTTACCAAAGTTTTCGTGCGAATAATTAGTTTTGAGCAGTAAATTTATAATTGGGTATATAATGTTATTTGCCATGTAGTACATAAAAAACATAAAGAGAAAAATGGCATGGTAGTAAAGCAAATGCTCCGATTCAATAAAATTTCTCGGAAAGAACAATAGAAAAACAAGCGGCAATCGAGTAATTAAGCCGGTGTAAAACATCATTTTACGCTTGTTTTTAATTCGCTTAACAGCTTCGTTTATAGGTACCGAAAAAAGCAGCAACAACACCGAAAGTTGAAACAAAAATGCCAGCGACATATTACTTGCATGCATACTTTTCAGAAAAACAAATTCATTCAGCAACAATAAACCCGAAAGTATGCCTTCTAGAAAATTATAGACAATATGAAGTTTAAAAGTATATTGTTCGTTTACTGTAAGTTTGTTACCAAAAAATCGTTGTATCATAAAAAAAATGAAAAGGAATTGCACTTTCTGCGAAAATTTGTGCAAAGCTATGCCAAAATTTCACTATATTTATGCATTATTTGAGGTATTTTTAGTTTTTTATAAGGGAAGTTATTCAATCGTTTGCAATCTTATATTTATTTAATAATCAGTAACAAACATTAGCTTAATCTTCTTTCGGTTTTCTAAATAGTACTTGCTTTTATATATTTTTAATGAATGTTTTTCATTCTGAATATCAAATAAATAAGAATTAAAGATAAAATTATCTGAAATTTTTTAACGATTTTTCTTTAGATTGATTCTAAATAATATTTTTCTTTTTACCTTTGTGAAGTCAAAACATTAAATGTGTATCAAATGGCAGAATTCAAATTAATAATGCCCAAACTGGGCGAAAGTGTTCAAGAAGCAACCATTACTAAATGGTTTGTAAAAGAAAACGATAGGATAGAGGAAGACGACCGTTTGTTAGAGATAGCAACCGACAAAGTGGATTCCGAAATTCCGTCGCCGGTTGATGGCGTTGTAACCAAAATATTTTATCCTAAAGATGCTTTAGTTCCTGTGGGCGAAGTAATTGCGCTTATTCGCACGAGCGACGACGATTCAACTCAGGAAAAAACTAGCCAACCAACAAGCAATCAAGCCACAGCAAGCGAAACAAAAAGCGTATCGGCGCCCGATTCCCAAATCGAAGATATTAACCATACTTCCGACCGTTTTTATTCGCCTTTGGTAAAAAGCATTGCAAAGACAGAAGGCATTGGTTTCGAAGAACTTGAAGCAATTAAAGGAACCGGTAACAACGACCGTGTAACCAAAACCGACGTATTAAAATATGTCGAAAACCGTGGTTCGCAAAAGACTGCACAAACGCCTGCGCCGGCTGCACAAGTAGTTCAAACACCGGCAGCTGCAGCAACAACTGCACAGCAAAAGCCTAATAAAGTGCATGTTTCGGTAAGTGCCAACGACGAAATTGTGGAAATGGACCGTATGCGCAAAATGATTGGCGACCACATGATTATGTCGAAACAGGTTTCGCCGCATGTTACGAGCATGGTGGAAGCCGACGTAACTAATATAGTACTGTGGCGCGACAAAATTAAAGATGCGTTCCAAAAACGTGAAGGTGAGAAAATTACTTATCTGCCAATAATTTTGGAAGCGATTGTTAAAGCCATGAAAGATTATCCGTGGGTAAATGCCTCGGTGGATGGCGATAGAATTATTATTCGCAAAAACTACAACATTGGCGTAGCGGTTGCACTTCCAACCGGCAATTTAATTGTTCCGGTTATTAAAAAAGCCGATCAATTAAACATTGTTGGTTTAACCAAAGAACTTAACCGTTTGGCAAATGCAGCTCGCGAAAATAAACTTACTCCCGACGATATTTCGGGCGGTACGTTTAGCGTTTCGAACTTTGGAACTTTCCGCAATGTAATGGGTACACCTATTATTAATCAGCCGCAAGTGGCAATTATGGCTGTTGGTACAATCGAAAAGAAACCGGCAGTAATTGAAACCCCAACCGGCGATATTATTGGCATCAGGCACAAAATGTTCTTGTCGCTTTCGTACGACCACCGTGTGGTTGATGGCGCATTGGGCGGTGCATATTTGCGCAAAGTTGCCGATTATTTGGAAGAGTTTGACATGAACCGAACTTTTTAATTTCAATGCGCTTAGCGGTTCAAAACCGCTTAGCACGTTGAAATTTACAAATGCGCATAGCGGTTCAAAACCGCTTAGCGCGTTGATATTTAAAACTTTAGCGCGTAAAAAAACAAATAGCAAATGCGCTTAGCATTATAGAACCGCTTAGCGCAAAAAAAATAAAGAAAATGAGCGAAATAAGTAACGTAAAAAAAATACACGGTATTAAAACTACCGACAAAGCAACCTTGGCTAATTGGTTCAAATTAATGGTGTTAGGCAGAGCCTTGGATGATAAAGCACCTAACTACTTAAAACAAGCCATTGGTTGGTCGTACCATGCACCGTATGCAGGGCACGATGGCATTCAATTGGCTATTGGTCAGATATTTGAAAAGAAAACCGACCACATGTTTCCGTACTACCGCGATATGCTTACCGCAATTTCGGCAGGCGTTTCGGCGGAAGAAATTATTTTGAACGGTATCAGCAAAGCTACCGATTTAGCTTCCGGCGGCCGACACATGTCGAACCACTTTGCAAAACCCGAATGGAACATTCACAATGTTTCGTCGTGTACCGGAAACCATACCTTACATGCAACCGGTGTGGCGCGTGCTATTAAATATTATAAGTCGAAAGGCGTGGCTATCAGTTCGCAAGGTGAATCGTCGGTTTCGGAAGGTTATGTATATGAAGCAATTAACGGAGCTTCAAAAGAACAATTGCCGGTAATTTTTGTGTTTCAGGATAACGGCTACGGTATTTCGGTGCCAAAACAAGACCAAACAGCCAACCGAAAAGTGGCCGATAATTTTACCGGCTTAAAACATTTGCGCATTATTCATTGCAACGGAAAGGATGTGTTCGATTCGATGAATGCGATGTTGGAAGCAAAAAAACATGCCGTTGAACACAGCGAACCGGTTATAGTGCAGGCAAATTGCGTGCGGATGCATTCGCACTCAAATTCCGACCGACACGAGTTATACCGCGACGATTATGAGCGCAATTACGCACGCGAATACGACCCGCTGGGCAAATATCGTCGTATGCTTATTCGTTACAATCGTTTAAGTATAGAAGAGATTGAAGCAATTGAAAAAGAGGTAAAAGAAATGGTAAAAGCAGCCCACAAATTAGCTATGGCTGCACCCGACCCGGACCCGAAAAGCATTTTCGATTTTGTAATGCCTGAAGCTTACAAAGCCGAAAAATACCCCAACGGAACGCATAATGCAACCGGTGAACCTAAAAAACTGATTGAAGCTTTGAATGAAACCTTAAAAGCTGAATTTCACCATAATCCCGACACATTTATTTGGGGACAAGATATGGCGAACAAGGATAAAGGAGGTATTTTCAATGTTTCCAAAGGATTACAAAAAGAATTCGGTGCAAAACGTGTATTTAATGCGCCTATTGCCGAAGACTTTATAATGGGTACTGCCAACGGTATGAGCCGCTATAACGACAAAATTCGAATTGTAGTTGAAGGGGCAGAGTTTGCCGATTATTTCTGGCCTGCTATGGAACAATACGTTGAATCGAGCCACGATTACTGGCGCTCGAACGGTGCTTTTGTACCAAACGTTACCATTCGCTTGGCATCGGGCGGTTATATAGGCGGTGGCTTGTACCACTCGCAAAATCTTTGTTGCGTTCTTCAATTCGTTCGCGCGGTTTAACTGTATTTATGGAACCAAAAGCCTTATACAACGACCCAATTGCAGCTACACCAATTCCCGACGATTTTGAAGTTCCGTTCGGTAAAGCAAGAGTTCGCCGCGAAGGTACGGACATAACCGTAGTAACTTACGGAAATACAACCCATATGTGTTTGGAAGCTGCCGAAAAATTGGCCAAAGAACACGGTGTTAAAGCCGAAGTTATTGATATTCGCTCAATTATTCCTTTAGACAAAGAAACTATTTTGGCTTCGGTTGCTAAAACCGGCAAAGTGGTAGTGGTACACGAAG
>JAIFNC010000033.1 GCA_020047935.1 Bacteroidota bacterium | reverse complement strand
CCCGCCTTTGATTTGCGAGCCTTTCAAAAAGCCTCCATTGTATTTAACCACATGCCCGAACTGCGAATTAAAATATACCAAATGGAGCGCGAATTGGCTGAGTTGAAAAAAAAATTGAATTTATAAAGCACATACACTTATATTATGGGAGAAAAGCAACGTACACTAAAATCGCCCGTAAGCTTTTCCGGTAAAGGCTTACATACCGGCGCTATAGTTAATATGACTATAAAACCGGCAGCTGAAAATACCGGATACCGATTCAAACGGGTCGATTTGGAAGGTCAGCCCGAAGTTAGAGCAATTGTAGAAAATGTAATTGATACTTCGCGAAGCACAATTATTGAAGAAAACGGTGCACGCGTTGGAACCATTGAACACACCCTATCGGCACTTTACGGTTTGGGCTACGATAATGCATTAATTGAAATTGACGCCGCCGAAACTCCTATTATGGACGGAAGCGCACGAGAATATACCGAAGCATTGCTTAAAAACGGGTATATTGAACAAAATGCCGACAAAGATTTTTATGTTATTAAGAAAACAATAACTTATGCCGACGAAGAAAACGGTATTTCGTTAATGACATTTCCGGATAACAGCTTAACTTTCAATGTAATGATTGATTACAACTCGGAAGTGTTAGGCAACCAATATGCAGCGCTAAATAATTTAAAAGATTTTCCTACAGAAATTGCACCTTGTCGTACTTTTGTATTTTTCCGCGATTTGGAAATTCTGCATAAAAATAATTTAATAAAAGGCGGCGATTTAGACAATGCAATTGTAATTGTTGAACGCCCGGTTGCACAAAGCGAAATAGACCGTATTTGCTCGCTTTTTAACAAACCTACCATTAAAGCCGACAAAGAACAGGGTATTTTGAATAATGTTTCGCTTAAATTCCATAATGAACCGGCACGCCACAAACTGCTCGATTTAATGGGCGATTTGGCGTTGGTTGGTCAGCCGATTAAAGGCAGAATTTTAGCTACACGCCCGGGGCATTACTCGAATGTTGAATTTGCAAAACGAATTCGGCAAGAAATAAAAAAAGGTAAATCGAAAAGTTTGGCTCCGGAAATTGATTTGAATGCCGTTCCTAAATATAACATCAATCAAATTAAAGGATTACTTCCGCATCGTTCGCCATTTTTGCTTATCGACAAAATTATGTCGGTAACCGAAAACGAAGTTATTGGCGTGAAAAATGTAACCATGAACGAGCCATTTTTCGTTGGTCATTTTCCCGACGAGCCTATAATGCCCGGTGTTTTGCAAATTGAAGCAATGGCACAAACCGGTGGCATTTTGGTACTTAGCCAGGTTGAAGACCCGGAAAACTATCTTACGTTCTTTATGAAAATAGACAACGTAAAATTCCGTCGTCAGGTAGTTCCGGGCGATACCTTAGTTTTCCGATTAGAGCTTACCGCACCAATAAAAAGAGGTATCGTAAATATGCACGCTCAAGCTTTTGTGGGCGAAAACCTGGTTACCGAAGGCGATTTAATGGCACAAATAGTTAAAGTGAAGTAATTTAAAACACCGAATGTATGGAATTTCCACTTACCTCAATACATCCGAATGCTAAAATAGGCAAAGGGACTACCGTTGAACCGTTTACCGTTATTCATGACAATACGGTGATAGGCGAAAACTGCTGGATTGGTTCAAACGTAAGCATTATGAACGGCGCACGCATAGGAAATAATGTTCGAATTTTTCCCGGAGCAGTTATTTCGGCCGTTCCTCAGGATTTGAAATTTGATGGCGAAGAAACCACCGCCGAAATTGGCGACAATACCACTATTCGTGAGTGTGTAACAGTAAACCGGGGAACCAAAGCTGCGGGTAAAACAGTTATAGGTCAAAACTGCCTGCTAATGGCTTATGTACACGTAGCACACGACTGCATAATTGGCGACCATTGCATTTTTGCCAACACCGTAACCCTTGCCGGGCACGTTGAAATTGGCGACCATACCGTAATGGGAGGTTTTTCAGGTTGCCACCAATTTGTAAAAGTAGGCAAACACGTTATGATTCGAAGTGGAGCATTAGTAATGAAAGATGTTCCGCCTTTTATAACTGCCGGCCGCGAACCGGTTGTCTATTTAGGTTTGAATACTACCGGCTTAAAACGCAGAGGCTTTACGGCCGAAAAAATTGATTTAATAACCGATATGTATCGAACGTTGTACCTTTCGGGTAACAATACCTCGCAAGCTGTGCCGATTATTGAAGAAAAATTTGAAGCAAACGAAGAACGTGCCGAATTGCTAAACTTTATTAAAAATGCCGACCGTGGCATAATTAGAGCTAAATAAACCCCATAATATAAAAAAAAACGGAACGATTTTTAACATCTCGTTCCATTTTTTTTGTCTTGATTTAATAAACTCCTAACCTAATTCCGAAACTCTTTCGAGCGACTCTTCATCGTGAATTTTAATTTTACGTCCATCTACTTCAATCATGTTTTCCATGGTAAATGTTGAAAGTGTACGAATTGCATTCGATGTGGTCATGTTCGAAAGGCTTGCCAAATCCTCGCGCGACAGATAAATTGCTACTGTTTGTTCGTCTTCTTCGTACCCGTAGGTATCTTTCAAATACAGCAATGCCTCAGCCAGTCGGCCGCGAATATGCTTTTGCGTAAGTGAAACTGTACGTCGATTGGCAATACCCAGCTCGCGAGCAATATATCGAATTATTTCCAACCCGAATCTGCTGTTGCCGGTTATCAACTTAATCATGGTGTCTTTGTCTATAACACAAATTGTGCTGTCTTCAAGCGCCACTGCCGACGAAATATAATAATCTTCGGCAAACAAGGCTCGATAACCTATAAGCCCAACCGGACGAGCCATTCGCACTATTTGTTCGCGCCCGCCAACTCCTTCTTTAAAAACTTTCACCTTACCTTCCGAAAGACAAATTAAACCCGAAGGACGGTCGCCTTCTTTATAAATAATTTCGCCTCGCTTATAATGCGAGCAGGTATGGTTTGCAATCAATAATTCGCGTTCATCGAAATTTAAAACCGAGAAAACGGAGATTTTATTTTCAAAACAATTACGACATTTGGTTTTTCGCAGCATCTTGATTTGATATTTTGACTTGTAAAATATTGAATTTCAACAAATAATTATAATACATGCAGCACCGGTGGTTTTTAAACTCCAAAGGTATTTATATAACATTGGTTTACTTGTTTCAAAACATTATTTTTTATGTTTTACAGCACCAAAGATAGTATATATGTTTTTAAACAGAAAATATTTTACGTTAAAACAGCGCACAGAAATTAATAATTCTATTTATTTTGCCGTTTTAGGAGCTCAAATGTAAATAATTTGTTAAAATTGATTATTGTATACTATTGTTTAACTTTGTAAAGTTGTTAGTATGGTTTTTCAAAAAAGAAAAAAAATGAAGCATAATTGGTACAACTTATTTTTTGCAATGGCAAGTATAATGCTAACAGCTTGCGGCTCGGATAATTTCAAAATAGACACTTCGAACATTAGCCTCGATTTACAAGTTGTTCGATTCGAACCACTGTTATTTGAAGTTTCGCCCGGCAGTTTGCCTTTAGTTGCCGACAGCTTGGCAAAAGCACACCCCGAATTTACCGAAGTATACGGCGCCGGCGTTTTGCTGATAGGCAAACCGAGCGATGAAATATTTGATGAAGGTCTACAAGCCTTTGTAACTGATTACACCATGGCATCGGTTTACGAAACGGTTAAAAGTGAATATTCGAACTTCGACCAGGAAATTCAAACTCTTATCGAAGCCTTTAAGCGGTACAACTATTATTTTCCGCAGCATAAGGTGCCAACCGTTTATACTTGTACTTCAGGGTTTAATCAGTCGGTTTTTACTTCGGACAGTTTTGTAGCTGTAGCTTTAGACAATTATTTGGGAGATTCCGGCGCCGAATATTACGACCGATTGGCTATTGAAAACTATAAGCGAATTAAAATGCGCCGCGAAAGAATTCCGCACGATGTTATTACAGCTTGGCTTATGGCCGAATTTGAATTTACTCCGTTGGAAAACAATTTGGCAGCACAAATGCTGTATTACGGCAAAATATTATATGCTGCCGATGCCATTTACCCCGAAATGCACGATACCATAAAATTTTCATACACTCCTTTACAATACAATTGGGCGGTTGAATTCGAAAACAAGGTTTGGAGTTATTTGGTTGAAAACAAGACCTTATTTACCGGCAAAACTTCCGAAATTAACAAATACATTCAGGATGCACCGTTTACTGCACCGTTTATGAATAATTCGGCACCGCGAATTGGAACTTTTATAGGCAGGCAAATTATTTACCAATTCATGCGCCACAACCCCGAATACAGTATTGAAATGTTAATGCAAGAGAACGACTACATGAAAATACTGAACCTGTCGAAATACAACCCGTAAACCGTTTAAAATAAGTTACCAATGAAAAAACACATAGGCTTACTTTTCGGCTCGTTTAACCCAATACATTTGGGGCACGTAATTATTGCAAATTATATGGTTTCGTTCACCGATATAGATGAGGTTTGGTTTGTAATAAGTCCGCACAATCCGCATAAAGATAAAGCTAATTTGCTTTCGGAACAACAGCGCTTCGAAATGGTGTACCGAGCCATTGAAAAGTACCCGAAACTAAAAGCTTCGAATATTGAATTTGCACTTAGTCAGCCCTCTTATACGGTGCACACGTTGGCTTATTTGGAAGAAAAATTCCCCGAAAAAAAGTTTTCGCTTATAATGGGAGCCGACAATTTGAATTCGCTAAGCAATTGGTACAACTATGAAGTTATACTCGAAAACTACCGTTTGTATGTTTATCCGCGTCCGGGCTGCGAGTTGGGCGAACTGCAACACCATAAAAATGTACAGGTTACCAACTCGCCTGTTATGGAAATTTCGTCGTCGTTTATTCGCGAAAGTGTAAAAAAAGGCTTCGATATTAGCTATTTAATGCCCATTGAAGCGTTTAATTATTTGGATGAAATGAATTTTTATAAATAATGCAAAATAAATTTTTTATACAACCTTAAATCCGCAGGTCTATTCGTAACTATCTGTTAGTCATCGGCTCAACAAAGTAACAAAAGTACTGCTAAACTTGATGCTAACTGCTCAATCATAATAAACTGAGTCGATGACTTACGGATTTCAGGTACAATTTAATTGTACTTGAGTTAATAACAAAATTAGAACTTCCTATGTTGAAAAGTTTAAAAGTGCAAATACGTTGCGGTTATTGCTGAATTTACTATTTTTATGCATTCTTATAAAACTATTTATTGACCTATGAAATATATTAACCTTGGTAATTCCGATTTCAAAAATACTATCGAAAACAAGAATTATTTTGTCGATAAGAGTTTATTTATTGAAGAAGTTATTAAAACTCAAGCTCAAGTATTGCTGATTCCACGACCGCGAAGATTTGGAAAAACCCTAAACTTATCCATGTTACGCTATTTTTTCGATATTCAGCAGCCGGAAAACAAAATGCTTTTTAAAGAACTTGCGCTTTGGAAAAATCAAGAAATTTTTAAACTTCACTCGAACAATTACCCGGTAATTTATTTAAGTTTTAAAGATGCAAAATCGAACCGGTGGGATGAAACATTCGAAATTATAAAAAGCGAAATAATAAGCCAATTCGAAAAATTTGCCTTCATAACCTCAACGACAATTTTGTCGGAAAGTGAAAAAAATATTTATAACAGTATTAGATCCAAGACTGCACTAAATACCGATTATCAGCGAAGTCTGAAAATATTATCGGAATATTTATACCGCTATTTTAACAAAAAAGTTGTAATTCTGATTGATGAATATGATGTTCCGATTCAATCAGGGTACAACGATTTTTATGACGATGTAATTTCGTTTATGCGAAATTTGCTCAGCGGCGCATACAAGGACAACAGTTATTTGTATAAAGGATTAATTACAGGCATTTTGCGCGTTTCAAAAGAAAGCATATTTTCCGGATTAAACAATGTAAGTACATTTTCAATACTGGAACCGGAGTTTGCCGATAAATTTGGTTTTACAGAAAAAGAAGTGTTGCAAATTATTAGCGATTTTCATTTAAAAACGAATTTTGTTAAGATAAAAGAGTGGTACAACGGATATTGCATTGGCGATACTAATTCTATCTACAATCCGTGGTCGATACTTAATTTTGCCGCAACAAAAAACGAACGTTTCGATACTTTTTGGGTAAATACAAGTTCCGATAAATTATTAAAAGATGAAATCAATAAAAAAGAATCGAACCTGATAAGGCTCGATTTACAGCAATTGATAAGCAACGGTTCTATTGAAAAAGAAATTGAGCAAAACTTTGTTTTCCCCGATTTAAAAAAAGATACCGATTTGCTTTGGACTTTGTTGCTGTACAGCGGATATTTAACGGCCACCGAAGAAATTTCGCGAAAAAAATATAAACTGAGAATACCTAATTATGAAATAAAAACAGTTTTTCAAGATATCGTAATAAAATGGTTAAAAACTGATGTACGAATTTATCGCTCGTTGCTCGACGAAACGACAAATAACTTGATTAACAACCAAATACCTGAGTTTGAATATAATTTCCGACAGGTAATGGGCGATACGTTCAGCTATTTTGATACGAGTACAAATCCGGAATTTGTATATCAATCGTATGTGCTTGGTTTGTTGGCTATTCTGGGCGATACCTATATTATAAAATCGAATCGAGAAAGCGGAAACGGACGATACGATATTATGCTTATTCCGCACGATAAAACTAAATTCGGAATTGTAATTGAAATTAAGCAAACCGAAAAACAAACTGCAAACGAAAGCAAAAAACAGTTTTCGACGCGTATAAACAACTTACTCGACCAAGCTTTAAAGCAAATAGAAAATAAAATGTATTATAAAGAGCTGTTAGAAAACAAAATAGAAAGCAATAAAATTATTAAACTGCCAATTGTTTTTGCAGGAAAAATGCCGTATATAACAAAAATTACCGATGGAGTTTAGCTTAAACGCAATGCTTTAATTTTATGACTGATTTAAGAAAAAGTGAAGTAATTGATGCATTAAAGCTTTTTGACAAAAAAGCTAACGAATTAATAACTCTTTTAGCAGAAGAATTTGCACTTGATTTAAACCAACAAAATCCGTTTATAAAGCTTTTATGGAGGCAAAATAAATTATGGTGCGGTAATTTAAAAAACGATTGGAGTTATTCATTCCATGGCGATTCATGTGAATTTATAAATAAAGTAACTAATCAATTTTTGGATATTAAAATTAACAGGAATGGAAATTACGGTGTAATCGATAATTTCTATTTATATCGATTTATAGAAACTACCGAATCGTTGAACCATGTATTTAAAAAAATTGAATCAAAAGATGATTTTTACAAGATTCTCGATGAATTAGAAACAGAACATGTAATTATTGATTTGGATGAATTTAAAAGGTCGAGCAAAATTTTAAAAGTTTTGCAGGTATTATTCAATTATTTAAACAACTTAAAAAACACATCCTGAATTCCGGCAACGTGGTGAATTTTCAACCCAAATTTTTCTTCCGAAGTACTTAATTTATTGTATTTCGAAATAAAAATTGCTTTAAAGCCCAGCTTTTGTGCTTCGTTAATTCGTTGTTCAATACGCGCTACCGGGCGTATTTCGCCCGAAAGTCCAATTTCGCCGGCAAAGCAAATGTCTTTGGGTACCGGAATATCGGTATCCGACGAAAGTACTGCCACCGCCACCGCCAAATCAATGGCAGGGTCGGTTACTTTCATTCCGCCGGCAATGTTCAAAAAAACATCTTTGGTTGCAAGCCTAAAACCGGCACGTTTTTCCAACACGGCAAGCAACATACCCAGGCGTCGCAAATCGAAACCGGTTGAACTGCGTTGCGGAGTGCCGTACGCCGCCGTACTTACCAAGGCTTGTATTTCGAGCAATAGTGGTCGGTAACCTTCAGTGCTTGCTGCAACAGCTGCACCGCTCAGCGTTTCGTCGAATTGCGAAAGCAACAATTCCGACGGATTGCTTACTTCGCGCAAACCGTTGTTTTGCATTTCGAAAATACCAATTTCGGAGGTTGAACCAAATCGGTTTTTTATGCTTCGAACCATTCGGTACATGTAGTTGGTATCGCCTTCGAATTGCAAAACCACATCTACCATGTGTTCAAGCAGTTTCGGTCCGGCAATTGCGCCGTCTTTGGTTATGTGCCCAATTAAAATTACCGGAGTATTCGAATCTTTGGCAAATCGGAGTAATTCGGCGGTACATTCGCGTACTTGGCTTATTGAGCCGGGCGACGATTCTACTTTGTCGGTTTGTAAGGTTTGAATGGAGTCGATAACCAGCAATTCGGGCTCTATATTTTTTAAATGTACCATTATATCGAAGTACTTTCTTCGCCCGAAACATAAAGCACTTTACGGTTGTTAAGGCTAAGCGCAATTTGCAACATTAAGGTCGATTTGCCAATACCCGGTTCGCCACCAATTAACACCAGCGAGCCCGAAACCAGCCCTCCGCCCAATACTCGATCGAACTCGCCGTTGCCGGTAGGAGTTCGAATTTCAGTTTCGGTTACCACATCCGAAACCGCGATAGGTTTATTGCTTTGTGCACTTTTTTTATATACCTGACCTTCGGTACCGGCAAGGCTGATAACTTCTTCGACAAAGGTATTCCACTGATTGCACGAAGGGCATTTGCCTATCCATTTAGGTGCTTGTGCACCGCAAGAGTTGCAAAACCAAGCTGTTTTAGTTTTTGCCATACACTAATAATTTATTCCTTTAGTACTAAACGGAACTTGAATAAAATGATTATTCTTAAGTACCGTAACCTCTTTATAACCAACCGACAGCAGTACTTCGGCAGCCTGTTCAAAACCGGTAGTAAGTTCGGTTATCAAATGGGTATCGGCACTAAGCATGGTTCTAATATTCAGTTCTCTCATTCGTTTTAAAGCAAAGTGACTCGGGTAAACTTCTACTGAACGATTCTTATAAATTCCTCGCGTATTTACTTCAATAATTACGTCTTTTTCTTTGGCACAATCGAGCATTTCGAATACTGCCTTTTGGTACCAAACTTCGTTTTCGCTAAACCTGCCTTTATTATGATTTTTTATTAGGTCGGAATGTGCCAAAATATCGGGAGTTTGATTTTGTATTAGTTCGCAATTCAATTTAAAATACAATTCGGCAGCTTTTCTAAAATCATTTCCAAATATCATTTCCAAGCCTTCGTCGAAATCGGGGGCTTTTCCGGCAATACTAAACGGTTTGCCGTTAGGGTAATTACCTACAAAATGAATGGCCCCGATTACATAATCGAGGCTAAAGTCTTTAAATCTATCCGGACCGGTTATGTTAGGAATATAATCAATTTCCAACCCGGTATACACATCAATTACGCCTTTATATTTTTGTAGGCGCATGCCCCGAAAAACCAATAGCCGGCATTCCAAGCTTTACAGCCTCTTTTATATAAGTTTCCGGATGCTCCTCGCCATCACAAAACGACGAATGACCATGATAGTTTACCCAGCTCATAGTTTTTGTTTTATGTAATTGGAATTTAACAAATTACAGAATATTTACTTTAAAGATTCGCAAAAAAATCGACCAAGTTTTACCCGGAAACCATTCATTTTTCATTTTTTCAAATGAATAAATAGGTGCAAAAGAAGGGTGTTTTTTAAATGAATCGACAAACAACTGGATTCTATTGTTTTTTATATCAGTAATATAAGGGCTAATTATAACGAAATAATTCTCGCCTCTGAAAGCATTAGAAACCAGATTAATAAGTTTTGTACTTGAATAATCTTCTATATCAAGAATATTTGAAAACAAATGCAGCTTTGTTAATTCCTCTGAAATGGCAAAATCAGTTTCAACTAAACTATCTAATTTTTTGTTTATTGTTTTTATTTTAGTCGTACTATTGAATTTTTTAACGTGCAAGGCTCCCCGTTTTAATGCTATTTCCGAAGGTTCGTTCAACGTTACCGATTGGATAATTTGAACTGCATTTTTATTTTTGATGAAATTAAGATAAGTCATACTTGCTAAACCTTGACCTGCTCCCCAATCGATAACTTGAATTTCTTTTGAAAAAAAATCGCTTGGTAAATTTTCAAATGCGGTGTTGCATTTTTTGAAATGCATTGGTCCAAAACTATTCAAATAGGCATAAAGTTGTTGGTATTCTGTTAGAACTGCAACCCCACGACCCAAAGAATCATAAATTTCTGTAGAACGATTGAATAAATTAACAGACAACTCTCTAATGGCATTAATATCAATTGCAACGCCATTAAGTTTGCTTGAATACTCGGTACCTTGCTCTATTAAATAATCCGACGGATTAAAACTTTCAAGTATCCGTTTGCCTAATAACTCGTTTGATAATTGCTGAATTGTATCATAAACATCTTTTTCGTTTATATTTAATTGAAAAACAGTTTTGCTAAATTGCTTGTCAATAAAACTGTAATTATCAGTTGCAACATTTAGTTTCTGTATTACGGTTTTTAGTCTGTCCGGTATCGATGAAAAATCCCTTATAATTCGCGAATATAAGTTAAAGAAAATATAATTTAATCGCTTGTTATTATCTTCTTCAGAAAGAAATGCTTCTTCCAATTTTTCTAAAAAAGAATCAATTATAGCCTCGAAATCGCCAAAATTTCTAATGTTGGTTAAATACAATAACGAAGCCTCTTGTCTGCTACTAATTATTAAACTATTTTTCTTTTTAACTTGTATTAACGTTTGATAAAAAGCCGGAAAATACAACTGTTCGCATGCATCTAATATGATATCTAAGAATACCTTATTTGATACTATTGAATAATCAAGTTTTCTTATTAATACATTATTATTTAATAAAAAAGACTCAAAAAACTTTTCCTGTTCTTTAAGTTTTAAATGATTTTGAAACTTAAAATAATCGTATATTTCGCTAATATTTGCACTAATAAATTTATTTAGCGAATCGACAGTAAACTGTTGGTTGTTTAAATAATTAATCATCTTTACTCCTTTAACTTTTCGATTATTAATAATTTCAATTTGTCCTTATCAGTATTTTTATAATTCTCAATTCCATAAAATTTGGCAAACAGTTTTATATGTTCAATATTACCAAGTGCGTTAATGAAATTATGCTTTGTATTTGAAGAATCTTCCAATCCTAAAACGGTTTGAACATTTGATTTTTTATCATTCGTTTGCACTTCAATTATTTCATTAGTTTTATGCTTTTCTTTAAACAATTCATTTTCATTCTGCAAAGCTTTAATCTTCTCCTCTAATGCTTTTTTCTCATTTTCAAAATTTGCATTAGTAACTTTGTTCGTGCTAAAATCATTACTTATTTTTGAATATAACTTATTTAAAACCAATTTAATTCCTTGCTTTGCACTTTCATTAAATAATTTGTCAATAGCTTTAAATACTTCATTTTCTAAAAATAACTGATACAGCTCTTCGAAATACTCCTGAGAACCAACTTGTGCTTTTTTTTTGTAAATTACATTTTTATCAAGCACTTTATAGGTAACAAAGTTTTTCAAATCTCGCGTATCTTTAAATTCGGGCATCCAATTATCCAAGTACTCAAAATTTGAATTTTCAATAGTGCCATTAAAAATATATTGGTAAATACTTTCGATGATATAATAGTCAACCTTGCTATCTAATCTGAACTTAACATCAATTTTTTTACCTGAATAACTATATTTGTTTCTAAAATTACTGTACCCTTGATTAATTCCAAATTGCAAACAGAGCTGTTCTATTCTATTTTCCGGAAATACTTTCTTTAACAATGAAGAAATAAAATCTTCAATTGTCTTATCTTTACCATGTTCATTTCCATAAGTTGCCAAAATTGCCAAAATATAAGAATTACTATCATGAGGAATGCTTTCAATATTAATTACGCCATAGTTTTCGCTAATATTAATCTTTTCCTTTTCTTTCGCATATTTTTTCACTGTTTCAACCTTAACCGGACTGTTTATAAGTGAATGAATTTTGGCATTTACAATATTTATAAAATCATTATAATCTTTATCAAAATTGAAATTCATAATTGCGATTGCTATTTCTTTGTTGAATTTGGATAAAGTAAAGAAATAGTTTTTTGGATAATCCTCAAAAGACATATTAGCATTACGCATTAATGCAAAACCACCTAATAGCTGATTGTAAGTGGTAATAAAATCATTCCAATTATCAGTATGTTCAAATGTTTTGTTTACCAAGCTAAAAGTAGGGTCTGAATTATCGTTTATTATTTTAATTAAGCGTTTAGGTATAAAACTATCAGCAACCTCAATATCATAAATAGTACTTTCTGCCTTTTTTGCATCAACAAAACAAACATTTTTAATTCTTGAAATTGGAATAGGCTTATTGAAAAAATAAAAATTCTCATCAATTTTATCCAAGTATTTATTACACTCAATTTCAGTAATTACAACTAATAAGCTTGATTTTTCATGGATTGTAAATGGTTTTTTACACAAAATTAATGAATCCTTACAGTTCGATTGAATATCGTATTGCCATGATTTTAAATATTTAACAGGAACTATAAGGGCTTTATTAAATACCTCGCTTATATTCGAAATATGTAATGGTAAATAAAATTCTTGACTCATGACTATTCTTTTTTATATGTATTATTTAAATGACCCAAGCTCTCTTTACAAAGTAAAAAAAGATTTCGCTTAGCTCTTGTTAATCCAACATAATAATCGTTTTCAGTTATATTTTTCATAGTCGGATTGTCTATAACCCACCTATGACTATCGAATTTTGGTATTATTACGGTATCAAACTCTAAACCTTTAGCTGATTTAAATGTTGTTAGATGAATTCTTTCCAACGTATTAAAATCATCCTCTTCGAACTTGTATTTTGAACAAATGATATTTTTTTCTCGCAATAATTGATAATAATCGTCAACCCATTTAACAATAGGAAATAAAATTCCTATATTATGGCTTTCTTCTGAGAATATTTTCGTAATATCAACAATGGACTCAACTACTTTATTTTCAAAATTACTAAATCCTAATACTTTTGCTATTGGCTTTTTGTCTGTTTGTAAAGAGTCGTTGATAACTTCAACAGGAATATGTTTATCGGGAAAAACGGCTTTAGTAAATTCTAAAATTTCTCTTGAATTTCTAAAATTTCTATCTAATTCGTAAATAATATTATCAGGAAACATTGATTTTAGCGAGTTTAAACCACAGCCTTTGTTCATAAATACTTGCTGTGCATCATCAGCACCATAGCTTACCTGGTTAGAATAGTTCTTTACCGTATTATATTTATCGCATTCAACATCTTGAGCTTCATCTACAATTATTTCATCATAATTATTACCAACTGGGTGGGATGTCCACAAATAGGTTCGACTGATGTTGTTTGAAGCTTCTTCATTTTCTGAAGCTGAATGTTTTAAAAAATACTCTAATGTTTTAGTATAAGTAAGTAAAAGACTCTTGCGTTTATATAGTTCATAATTTCGAATATGCCTTCTAAGCGAAACTACAGTTTTACCAGTGCCTGGACCACCTATTAGTGCAATTGGTTCTGATTCTTGCAAAGCTAATTTCTGACCAGACGTAAGGTCAGATAATTTTGGCAGTGTAAATTTATATCCCATTTTTTATTTTTTAATTATCGATTCGTTATTTGGGTGCAATTTATGCAATTTATAGTTTTCAATTGCAATTTCCTTAGAAGTATTTGCATAGCAATATTCGCACAAATGCGGGCAAGTGTTGTATTGTCCTATGTCTTTGCTCATTATGCAACCGCAAAATTCGCGCTGTCCTTTGTCTTTTAGAGTATTGCTTTTATACT
>JAIFNC010000045.1 GCA_020047935.1 Bacteroidota bacterium | reverse complement strand
TCGCCGCGCAATTGTTTCGAGCTCATTACGTCGTGCGCTCCGCCGTAGCTTTTGCGCAAGGTAACGGTAACTTTAGGAACAGTTGCTTCGCCATAGGCAAACAACAATTTGGCACCGTGTATAATTATACCGCCATATTCTTGAATTGAACCGGGTAGGAAACCGGGAACATCGACCAACGTAACAACAGGTACATTAAAAGCATCGCAAAAACGAACAAAACGAGCAGCTTTGCGCGAAGCATCGCAATCTAATACGCCGGCTAAAAAGGCAGGTTGGTTAGCCACAATACCTACCGGCATACCGCCCATTTTTGCAAAACCTACTACTATGTTTTTTGCATAGTGACGGTGCATTTCCATAAACTCTTCTTCGTCAACAATTTCGTAAATTACGTCTTTTACGTCGTAAGGCTTGTTGCTGCTGTCGGGTATAATTTGGTTCAATTTGTCGCAAACGCGGTCTATAGGGTCTTTGGTTTCGGTAGCAATTGGGTCTTCCAAATTGTTTTGCGGCAAATATTCGAGCATTTTACGAATAAGCAAAATACCTTCTTCTTCGCTTTCGGTGCGGAAATGCGACACACCCGATTTCGATGTGTGAACTTTTGCACCACCCAAATCTTCGGTACTAATATCTTCGCCTGTAACGGTTTTGGTAACTTTTGGGCCGGTAACAAACATGTACGAGTTTTGCTCGTTCATTATAATTACGTCGGTTAATGCCGGCGAATACACTGCACCGCCTGCACACGGACCAAAAATTGCCGAAATTTGAGGTACCACACCCGAAGCCATAATATTGCGCTGGAAAATTTCGGCATATCCGGCCAAACTGTTCACGCCTTCTTGAATACGAGCGCCGCCCGAATCGTTAATACCAATAATAGGAGCACCAACTTTGAGTGCTTGGTCCATAATTTTGCAAATCTTTTTGGCATAGGTTTCCGAAAGCGAACCGCCCATAACGGTAAAATCTTGCGAGAAAACGTATACTACTCTGCCGTCTATCGTACCATGTCCGGTAACCACGCCGTCGCCCAAATATTTTTCGTTTTCCAAACCAAAATCGGTACATCGGTGGCTTACAAACATATCAAACTCTTCAAAGCTGCCCTCGTCGAGCAACATTTCAATACGTTCGCGAGCGGTATGTTTGCCTTTGGCATGCTGTGCTTCAATACGTTTTACACCACCGCCCAATTTGGCCTGCTCTCTTAATTCAATTAATTGCTTTATTTTATCTTGAATATTCATTGTTTATGAAAGAATTAGAATGCTATTTTAGGAATTTTTGTTGTCGCAAAGTTCGGTAAGTACACCAAAAGTACTTTTAGGATGCAAAAAACCGATATTTAAGCCTTCGGCACCTTTTCGTCCGGCTTTATCTATTAATTGTACACCTTTTTCCTGAACCGCAACTAATGCTTCATTTACATCGGCTACCGCAAATGCAATATGATGTATACCGGCACCTTTTTTCTCGATAAATTTGCCTATCGGTCCATCGGGCGAGGTCGATTCCAATAATTCAATTTTTACTTCGCCCACTTTAAAAAAAGCGGTTTTTACTTTTTGGTCGGCTACCTCTTCAACTGCGTAGCAAGTTAAACCCAATACTTCTTCGTAATATTTAATTGCGTCTTGTAGGTTTTCAACGGCAATTCCGATATGTTCTATATGACTTGGTTTCATAGAAAAATTTTTGATGTGTTGTTGCCGGCAAAAGTAGCAACAATACTACCGGACTTTATATGACTTTTATCAGGTACTTATTTGTTATTAAACATAAAAATGGCGTTTTTTGCTTTTTTTTTGAAGAAAAACCCAACTTTTTGCCTTAAAAAGTGATTTTTTTAATTTTTTTCAAAAAAACATTAAAATTCGTGTAACCTATTTTTTGGTGGACTGTTCTTATAAATTTAACCGTAAAATTGAATTATAATAGCACTAACTCTGCTAACACTTTTTTCGAAAGGTAACGAACCCGGTACCGGAATGTTTATTGGAATGATAACTATATTTGATTTTTTTGCAGCCATTATGGGGTCTACGTATTATTATACTAGAACTCGAAATATGGAACGAATGGGGTTAATTGAAAGAGGAGTAGATTTGAGCGCATTCTATAAAAAAACCGCAACAAGCAGTAAGGTTTTAACCTATGGTTTATTGATAATGGGTTTAGCGTTGGGCAAGTACCTGTCAGAAACCTCGATTAATAGCTTACTATAGCAGTAATCTTCCATTTTTAAGGTTGCGCGTTTTTTGATTTAAGCCTATATTTCAAAAAAAAACTTAATTTTGCAAGGCTAAAAAACTGTGGTAATTTTAGCAAAATTGCTATTAAAAAAAACGAAATACGCATGCAAAATACACCGGGTACCAACCGACTGGTTTGTAAAGAAGGAATAAACCAATGTACTATAGTTGCCGATACAAATTTGTATTCTATTGAAAGCCTTAGGTTTTCGCTCGAATTTTTGTTTACGCAAAAACAGCATACCGAAAAAATGGCTATTTTATTTTATACCGAAACCGAACCGCCCGAAAATATTGAACGACTGCTGCAATTTGCCGAACAATACAACTTAAATAAGCTTATTTTGATTGGCCCAAACTTTACCGGATTAGGAATTTTAGTACACGATTTTGTAAGTCATTTTGCTTCCGGTGCCGATTTTATCAAATCGTTTTCGCGCGAGCAATACCGCAATTCTGCTATTCTTATAAAAGGCAACGACCCGATGCTTTTAGACCTTATAAACAGAAAATTTCAGAAATATGCCCACCGTTCGGTACTCGAAATTAATTTGTCGGGCGTAAAAGAAAATCTAAAAACGTACCGTAACCTACTTCCGGAAGAAATAAAAATTATGGTTATGGTAAAAGCTTTTTCGTACGGTAGCGGTAGCCACGAAATTGCTACTTTACTCGAAAATTTGCACATCGATTATTTAGGCGTGGCAGTAATTGAAGAAGGCATTGAACTGCGCGAAGCCGGCATTACCACGCCCATTATGGTTATGAACCCGGAAATTGAAAACTACGACAACTTATTCGAATTTAATTTGGAACCGGTAATTTTTAACCGCCCAACCTTGCATTTAATTCATCAAGCGGTTGAAAACAAGGGTATTGAAAGTTGGCCGGTACATATAAAAATTGACAGTGGTATGCACCGAATGGGTTTTGACGAGCATGAAGTACCGGAATTAATTGAAGACTTGCGTAAATTTAACTCATTACAAATTAAAGGCTTGCTTTCGCATTTTGCGGCTTCGTCCGACACTGAGCACGATGCCTTTACCCAAGAGCAAATCAGGAAATTCGACTTGTATTCAACACAAATTATGGATGCCTTGGCATTAGATAAAACCAAAATTTTGCGCCATATTTCGAACTCGGGAGGTATACATCGTTTTCCGAACGCAAGGTTTAATATGGTTCGCTTAGGTATCGGTTTATACGGTTCCGATGGCGAAAAACAAGGTAATTTGCTTAATGTTAGTACCTTAAAAAGTCGAATTTCGCAAATTAAGCAGGTAAAAGTTGGCGAAACAGTAGGCTACAGCCGTAGAGGCAAAATTGAACGCGACTCGGTTATTGCCGTGGTGCCCATTGGCTATGCCGACGGACTGGACAGAAGATTGGGAAACCGTGTGGGTAAAGTGTTGGTAAACGGCAAATTTGCCCATTTTATCGGCGCAATAAGCATGGACATGTGTACGGTTGATATTACCGGAATTGAAGCCCAAGTAAACGACGAAGTACTGTTTTTTGGCGAAGGTTACACCATAAACGAATTGGCTAAACAGCTAAATACCATACCTTACGAAATCATTACCCGAATTGCTCGCCGAGTTAAAAGGGTGTATGTTTGGGAAGAATAAGCAGTAGCTGCTGCCAAAATATCCCCTACCAATTTAGTTATGAACAAAAATTTGTTGTTTACACTGTAAATAGCTGATAGTTCAGCCCCATTCGGGGTTGATGCATCGCACGTTTATTTACCACCGGTTGTATCGGTGGTTATTTAAATTTAACACATCGAGGTTAAGAAAACTGTAAAGGCTTAACTTAGTAAAGTAGAAATAGGTTGAATAATAGTTTAAAAGAAAAGCCGGACTTTGCAATCCGGCTTTTTTATAAGTATAGGCTAAACCTTATTTTAAAATTTCGGCAACTTTAGCACGTAATTCTTCGCCACGCAAACCGTGCGCAATAATTTTACCGTCGGTACCAACCAACACGGTATGAGGAATAGAATTTACGCCATATAATTTAGCTGCAGCACTGCTCCAACCTTTAAGGTCAGAAACTTGTTTCCAAACTAAGCTGTCTTTAGCAATGGCTTCTACCCATTTTTCTTTGCTTTCGTCCAACGAAACGCCAAAAATTTCGAAACCTTTAGCATTGTAGTCGTTGTAAAGTTTCACCACATTGGGGTTTTCTTGGCGACAAGGGCCGCACCACGATGCCCAAAAATCGATAAGTACCAATTTGCCTTTTAATTCCGACAACGATACATTTACACCTTCAGGGTTTAATTGGGTAATTTCCGGGGCAGCTTGTCCAACCGCAACTGCTTTAAGTGTTGCAACACGGTCTTTCAAGGCTTTAACATAAACATTGCCTTCCAACGATGCATCGAAACCGTTTGCATAGGCTTCCAATTCGCTTAATTCAAGTTGGTAAGCCAACATTCGGTTTACGATATACGGCGATACGTGCGATTTGAGGTTGTTTTTAACATAATCTACCAAATACGCTTTAATTTCAGCGTCGTTTGCATCGTATGCTTTAGAAATACTATCGATACCTGCTTGATTGGCTACTGCAGCAAATGCTTGGTATTCTTGATACATTGCATTCATTTTATCGTAAAACGGTTTTAAACCATCGTTCAATGCTTTAAATTCGTCGGCCGATTTAGAACCGGTAATTTCGGCATTTGCCAAATCGCTAAATTTAGCTTTAAAGGTAATTTTGGCGGCTTCCATAAAAACAGGTACACCGCGCTCGGCGCCAACTTTTATTGAATATACTTCAGGTGATTCAATTTCTCCTGTAAAAGAAAATTCGCCTTTTTCGCCTAAAGCAACACTGTCAATGTTGGTAGAAACGCCATCAACAGCTTTGGTTAAATACACCATTTCTTTGCCGGCTTCTTCAATAGTACCGGTAAGTGTAAAGGATTTTTCGGAATTGCATGACCACAACAAAACTGCTGCAAACAAGGCAATTAAACTAATTTTTTGCATATAAGAAGGGTTTTTAAATTTTTTACAAAAGTAAAAATTTAAAAACCCTAAACCTAACTTTTATGGTTAAAATACTGTTAAGAGTAAAAGAATTATAACGTAAGCTTCATCCATAAGCCTTCTTCGGCATAAATGCCCATATTTTTTTCTAAATCAATATGTAATGGAGCATGCCCTTTGGGTATAATGTAATCGCCGGTTTGACCGAAATAAATGTCGGTCCAGTTTTCCCAATCGCTTACCGAAGCCTGTACTTTTACCGAGTTAGGCATAACTTTTAGTATTTTGGCATCAATTTTTGCCAAGGTTCTTATCCACGGGTCGAAGGGTAAATTGCCGCGCATCCATTGTACATAATCGGCTAAAGGAGTTATAGGGTAGCGTTTTTTGTACATCGGGCGTACCGGGAAAAGTATGTATTTATAACCGGCATCAATAGCCAATTTTTTAACCTCATTCAGCATTTTAATGCTTATGCCTTCGCCTACGTGTTCTTTGCCAACTACAATTGAAAAGCAGCAAAGTGTATTCGATTGCTGTGGTGTTTCAATAATTTTTTCGAGGGTTGGCAGCAATCCTTCATTTAAACTTTCGGGCTCACCATCCCAATTAAGCGGTGCAAGGTTGCAAAGCCCAATGTATTCAATGCCATCGCGAAAAAGCAATTGCCATTCCGGGTACTGTTTATAAAGTTGTCGCCAATGTTTTAACAATTCGAAATTTTCGGTTAAAAATTTAGGCCACGGACCGCCGTGTATGCGGTTCATTACATGCAAAAGTTTCTTATTGTCCGAGTACTTTTCGAGTTTCATGTGTGTATTTTTTGTTTTTTATTTTCACATGCAATACGCCAATTTTATACAATTCCGGTTTGGCGATACTTTTCTGCTTATAGCTATTGGCTTAAGCAATAAAATTTAAAAACAACAGCAAGTCTGTAAGCCGGGTTCTGTATTTTGCCTAAGCAAAACTTCTATCATTTATCTGGACCAATTGTTGCCAATTGGTTCTATCGACCTACCCCTCGGCATCGGGCGAGCAGCCCTACGTATCCGATATACATGGTCTTTCAACCCGTGAGTTGCACGACCGAACCGGTTGCCCGGCTCGTCGGTGGGCTCTTACCCCGCCTTCTCACCCTTACCCCGAAAACAAGTTTCGGGGCGGTTATTTTCTTCTGCAATACTGTACCCTCGCGAATACCTTCCGGTTAAGAAACACGGTGCTCTGCGTTGCCCGGACTTTCCTCACGCAATAAAATTGCGAGCGATAGAACGACCTGCTGTTATTTTATTAAACGTTTAGTATATTTTACTTAGTATTAAGTTCATAAAAAGAATAACACAACTATAATTCTATTTCTTTATTTTTTTCTTTATCCTGTTCATTCAATAGCTTTTCTATTTCGTCGAACGTATATTTTTTAACATTATTCATCATAATATCGGTATGCAAAAAATTACCGTATTTGTTTATTTCTTCAATAGTTGCAGGTAAAAAGGCTTTTATCGATTTGGTTATAGGCATAAGTACCAAAACCGAAGCTATATAGCTTTTAAATACAATTTCTTCCAACTCGCCGCCAAAATCGTGTACAAAAAACTCTACTTCGCGCTTAAACACATTTTGCTGAAATTCTGTAAAGTCTTGGTTCAGTTTTGTTCTGAAAACCGCATGAAACCTAAGTTTATTCTCTTTACCACCCAAACCGGTGGCTACTATAACTTGTTTTTGTTCAAGCAAACTGCTTTCCATGAATAATCGCGATTCGCGTAAAGCTATTTTAGCCCAATCGGTCATGTCGGCAGGGCATTCGGCGGCATATTTTTCGAGCATTCGGTACGATTCTACCGTGTCGCAGGCTGCCAAATTTACCAACGCATGTCGTCTGTCGGTTATGTCGGTATGTTCGGCATACAGTATTTCGGTACAAGTGGTCGGAGAGGGCAAGTTATCGTTTTGTACATTGCGGTGCGAAAATTCCAAATACTCCAATTGTGTATTAATGTCAACCGATTCTTCAACTATATTGAAGTTTTCGCCCAAAAATTTCTTTATAAAATCAAATATATTTTCCGACATTTCCATAAACCATGCATTTGAACCGCAAAGCTACACATTATTTTAATTTCAACCTAATACCAAACCTAACTTAAAATATTGTTGCAATCGTTGGTGCAAAATACCTATTTGTTGGTATGGTTTAAGATTAGGTATACGGTTATTTTTGTCGAATTGTTTAATATATTTTGTACACCATGAATTTAGCCGAATTACAAACGCAAGAATCGGGCATAATTACCAAAGTTCGCGGGCGCGGTGCCTTTAGAAAGCGTATAACCGAAATGGGTTTTATTAAAGGTAAAGAAGTGAAAGTAATTAAAAACGCACCGCTAAAAGACCCGGTTGAATATAGCA
>JAIFNC010000203.1 GCA_020047935.1 Bacteroidota bacterium | reverse complement strand
GTGTAACCGGGAAAACCGTTTCGAGCTTACAACCCGTAGCCGTTATGGTTTCGGTAAGGGTAAGTTTGCCTGTGCCGCTGTTCCACTTAACGGTTGGGTTGTAGGTGTTGGCACCCGAAAGTATTTCGCCCGATTGTATTTGCCAAGCATAGGTATTACCGGCAAATGCATGTACCGAATACATGGCATTCATTTGGTTGGTGCACACCTCGGCAGGACCGGTTAAGGTTTGCGGTATTGGCAATACATTTACTATGATGCTTAAAGGGTTCGAATACGCCGATGTTCCGCAGTAGTTTTGGGCGTTTACCTTAATGCCGGCAGTACCGGTAAAGGTATTTGACCAAGCATATTGTGCCAGCAAATTGCCGTTGGTTGCTATTTGCGCCGCGTTTTGCGGTTCAATAAGCCAGTTGTAGGTTTCAGCCAATGTTACCGCGTTTATGCTGTATTGCGTGTTGCCGCTGTTCAAGCACAAGGTTTGCGTACCGGTGGCTTGGTTGGGCGCATCGGGTATTTTCGAAATGCTGACCGTTATGCCGGGCGAAAGATTTCCGGTACCGCAATTATTTGTGCCGGTAACTTTTATTGAAGCATCGCCAACATAATTTTTGTTCAGTGCAAAGCTGCCCGTGGTTCCGGTTCCGCTCATGGTGCCGGCTTCGGGCGGACTTACCGACCAATTATAGGTGCTTGCCCATTCGTTTGCCTGAACGGTATAATCAATAGTTTCTCCATTGCAAAGCTTGTTATTACCGGTTGGGGCAATATTAAACTGCGGAATGGCTTTCACCAAAACCATCAAATTATCCGATGCAGGCCCTTCGCCGCAGGTATTGTTTCCTTTTACATACACGTTTATATTGCCCAAAGCCGATGTGCGCCATGTAATTTCGGGGCTGAGCGAATGGTCGGCAACCGTTAAACTGTTGCTTACCGAGGCGTACCAATTGTACGATGTGGCATTGGCAGCAGCCGTGGTGCTGTAAATGGCTTTCGCACCGGCGCAAATGTTGGTTTCACCTGTGGGTAAGCTTGGTTTATCTGCTATGGTTTCAATGACAATAGGCAGCTCCGTGCTGAGTTCTCCGGTGCCGCATACGTTCACGCCGGCGGTTTGCAGACTAACGTTGCCAAAATAGCCCGCAGCCCAAGTTACGGTTGCCGTTTGGTTGTTTACCGAAAGGGTACCGGCTTCCGCTGGGCTTATTTTCCATGTATAGGATGTGGCATCGCCCACTGCTGCTGCCGTGTAGTTTAGCGGTGCCGAAGCTTTGCAGAACAAGGTTTCGCCTTGTGGGGCAGTAGCTTGTGGCGGAAGTTTGCGGATGTTTACCGAAATTTCGGCGTCTTGTGCCGAAGTCCCACATTCATTTTGTCCGCTTACTTTTATTTTTACGTTGCCGTGGTAGGTATCGTTCCAATTGTAGGTGGCTTTATTGGTTTCCGCAGAAAACAAAACGGCACTTTCGGCAGGCAGTACCGACCAATTATAGGTATCTGCCATGGTTCCGCCGGCAATGTATTCGGCATTGCTTGGGTTAAAGCACAGTTCGTTGCTTCCGGTTACGCCCATATTTTTGGGCAGGTTGCGCACCGTAAGCGAAAGCGCGGGGCTGTATGCCGAACTTCCGCACAAATTGGTGGCCAATACTTTAACCGTAAGCGAACCTGAAAAGCCTCCTGCCCAAGTTAAGGTGCCGGTTGCGTTTGCTTGGCTGATGTTGCCGGCGGCACTATTGCTGAGTGTCCAAGTATAAGTGCTTGCATCGGTTGCCGAAGTGGTGAAAATGCTTGCCCCCAAATTGGCGCATAAGGTCGTTGGGCCCTGCGGTTGTTTGGGTACCGTGGGCAGGGCAATGATGTTTACTTCGTAGCCGCTGCTCCAGTTGCCCTCGGTGCAGGTGTTTTTGCCTTTGGCGAAGAGTTTCACCTTACCGTAGTAGCTTTTGTTCCATGTTAAGGTGGCATTGGTGCCCGAAACCGAAATATTGCTTACGGCGGTTGAAGGTTCGGCATACCACATATACGAAGTGGAAAAGGTGGTGGCGGTAAGCGAAAATACCGTTGACGTAGTGCCCTGACAAACTTCCTTGGCGCCGCTAAAGGTGCTTGGGCTTACAGGAATATCGCAATCGGTTATTTTGAACTTGTGCGTGGCGGTTGTGCTCCATTGTCCGGCGGCATCTACCACGCGGTAGTTAATGCTGGTATCGGCAACCTTGAAACCCGCAAGGCTGTAGTTACCCGAAAAATCGATTGTGCTGCCTGCAGTAAATACAAACGGGTTAGCTTTGCCAATGCCGGGGTCTTTGCCAAAGAAATACTCGCCTTTAAGCAGCTCGGCTTGTGCCGGTGGGGGCACGGTGGCAGGCTGCACGTAAAAGCGGCGGGCTTGCGGCACCGACCATTGGCTTTTGCTGTCCTGTGTGCGGATATACAAGGTATGGAAACCGGCAGCCAAACCGGTGGTAGAAATGGCAAGGTTTGCGTTCAGGTCGGCAAGGGCATCGGTGGCAATGCGGGTGGCTTTGCCGGTACCGGGGTCGGTATCAAAAAAATATTCTGCCGCAATAATGCTTTGCGCCGGTGCGGGCACAACCGCTTCGGGCTGAATAAAGAAACGCTTGGCATGCGTTTGGCTCCAGTTGCCCTGGGCATCTTGCACGCGTGTATAAAGCACATGGTGCCCCGAAGCCAAACCCGTAGTCGGGAAACTCAGTTGGGCATCAATATCGGCACCCTCGGTATACGTAAATGCCTTTGCCAATCCCACGCCCGGGTCGGTATCGAAAAAGTACTCGCCGGAAATTAGGTTGGCGGAAGCGGGGATGCCGTTGGTAATAATAAATGCTTTGCGTTCGGTATGTCCCCAAGTATTGTCGGCATATTTTACCCTGGTATACACAAAGTGAATACCGTCGGGCAAACCGCTAATATCAATGTCTTGCGCAATGGTTACATCCAAACCTTCGGTAACCGGAATCGGAATGCCTTTGCCAAATCCGAGTTCATTGTTTATAAAATATTCTGCACCAACAATTTTTAAATCGTTTGCACTATAGATTTTTTGTTTTATAAACGATGAAAAATACGTTGGCCCCCATGTTTGGTTTACGTCTTTTACCCTATAAAACAATAGGTGGAAACCATCGCTGAGCGAAGTAACATCGAGCGTGGTGGTAAGTTCTACATCGGTACCGGCAGTAAATGCCAGCGCAGTTCCTTTGCCGTAACCGGGGTCGGTATCGAATGAATATTCGGCAGCAATAATATTGGTTGCCGCACCTTGTGCCAGGGTCATTTTATGAAAGTAATGCCAAGTTGCCATACCCCAAACACCGTTTTCATCTTTAGCCCGAATACCTATTGCGTGTATTCCGTTGGAAAGATGGTTTACATCAAGCGTTATTTCGTGGCTGACATCGTTGCCGGCGGTTATGTTTATGGCTACCCCTTTGCCGAACCCGGGGTCGGTTTCGAAAAAATATTCGAAACCGCTAATGTTCTGCGCCCATGCATACAAAGGTGCAAAACAAAATAGCCAGACCAATAGCCTATGCTTCATCATTTAGTTTGAAGTTTTGGCTTTAATGGTAAGCTTTAATCCGGTTTGGTTGCTCACCTGACCGGGTGCCTCAAAATGGTATACGGTAGGCAAAGTTGGCATTCCCGAAAGCACATAAGGGTCGATTCCTCCAAAGATTCCCATATCTATTCCGTTTACACCTGTTCCCTTTGCCGGCGAAGCATCGGCCAATTTATATTTACTATCCGAAGTGCCGGAACTTACAAATACCGAACTTATTGTTGCGTTTTGAATATTTCCGTTGGCGGTGCCAATTGCATTACTGCTTAAATTATTTATAAATGTTGAATTATTTATAGTTCGAAAATAAATCGTTCCAAAAGTTATATTATTTGCAAAATAGCAATTATTTAATTTAAGCATTGATCCTCTACCGTCATAATATCCATTGACCCCATAAAATACATTATTGGTTACTGTTGAACTAGAAGACAAGTCAGTGTATAATAAATTCCACGTGTAGTCAGCATAACCATTTTTATATAAGTAATTATTAGATATAATTGCATTTGATTTGTATATTGAAATTACAGACATTACAATATTAAAATCATAGCCATATGTATCATATTGATTCACCATTTCTAAATAATTTTTGGTAATAATGGCATTATTTCCATTTACAATAAGCATGGTCAAGTCGTCATCGGTATTATCATAAAAATAACACTTGGTTATGGTAATATTATCGGCATTAATTACGGCAGAATACAATTGCATACTCATTAAAATAGTGCCTTCTGAACCGGGTTCAAAAACTACTTTATTTAATTGCGAGGCATGCACATTAAAGGTATTGGTGGGGTAGTTTTCGCCTTTAAAATAACCGGTACCTATAATTATCAGTTTTTTATTTATGGTATCGGCAGTTCCATATACCGCTCCCGATGCTTCCATATAAAGGGTATCATCGGCAGCCGCACCCGCAATGGCTTCTTTTAAGGTATGAAAATGTGCACCCACAGCAGTATTGCTGTTTACGCGCCATTTGGTAGCATTGGCGCTTATGCTTAGAGCTAAGAAAAGAAAGAATATAGTGTTTTTCATGGTTTTAAATTTTAAGGTTATTTAGTTAAATTATAGGTTATTCCTAAGAAAAAACAAGGACGATATTCTGATTCGGTAAGAGAGTATTGAGAAAGAGTCGAAGCATTGTATGTATTATTTATTTCATAAACTTTATTCAATATTTCTTCCTTACGCAAAGCAATTCCTGCTGTTAGTATGAACCGTTGCTTGGCCCCTGCAATTAAAGAAGCTCCACCGTAAAAGCTTGCATTTGAAAAATCGGTAGAATTTAAACCGGAACCAATAGAAATTGCACCTTTATAAATTGAATTTTTGCGAATTGATAAATGCATTAATCCAATAAGCTCAGTTGAATACTTTTTGTTCGATTCAGTTTCCTTTACTGTAAATGAAACTGAATCGGATATTGCATAATACTTACTTTCTACACTTGGAAATACAATCCCGAAACCAGTGCTAAAATCTAATTTTATACCACCTGTTACAGCTATTTCGTAATTAAAATTTCTATTATCCAAGGGTATTCTTGTTTCAACTTCACTTCGTGGTTTTATAAGAATATTGAATAATATAGCATCTTTTTCCGCTTGTACTGGGTCTGAATAATACTCAAAGGTATTTTTATTATTGAGCAAATTCAATAGCTCATCTATTTCTTTGCCAGAATCAAGCAACTTAGTAACATTCTCGGATTTCAAAAATTCAACTATCTCACTACTTAGTGTTACCTGCTTTAGAATAGTATCTCTATTTTTACGAAGTTCTTCACAGTGTACTATATAAGGATATTTGTCTGAATATTTCTTAAACTCTTCCGCAATTTTCAAAGTATCGTACCCATCACTATTCGCTATCTGTATCAATGCTTTATACCACATACTCAATTCCAATATTTTATCAATTATTAATTCATTGGCAGGTTGAGTAATTCCTAAGTTTTTTTTTCCGTTAGACTGTAAATGTTATTGAATTCCGTCAAAGGTTTTAAAGCATTCTGATTAGAAGTGTGAAAATCAGACTGACTGTTTTGAATTTCAACATTGTAAATCAATCTATTAATATTTACCACCCTGAGCACTACAATTTCATCTTTAGACGCTTGCTTTGTCTTATCAACAAATTTCTTTTTATGAAAATCATAAGTTATAATGACTTGCCCAAATGATATAAATTTAAGAAAAAGAAGTGCAAATAAAAATATTATTATCCTTTTGTGTTTCATAATTTCTATTCTTTAATCCTGTTTACGAGCTTTAAGGTTTACGTTCAGTGTACCGTTAAGCGGCAGCACGGTGTTTTGTATGTTCAGTTGGTAAATTTGGGGAATGTTGGTGTATCCGCGTATGGTAAAATTGTAGTTTGCACCAAACAGCCCAATATCGGTACCATCGGAACCGGCATTTTTGGCAGGCGAGCCATCTGCGGGGCGACAGTCGTTATCAGTAAGCCCATCAATAGCTAAAAGCATTGGGTCGATATTGTTCAGGTTATTGCCGCCCAAATTAGCTGCACCGGGAATATTTGCCAATACTTTGGCTTCAACAGCCAAATTTGGTGCATAAGTGAGGTTATAGCTAAAATTGCATGAGAAACAACCATCGTCGGGCGCATAGTTTGCAGTGGCATTTCGATAGTAAAAAATATTATTATAAAGGGTGGCGTTATAGCAAGATTCAAATTGTGTTTTGCCTATCCAGTTTTCATTAAACAGGTTATTAAAAATTAGGGTCGTTGAATTTGCACCTGTAATTGTTCTGTTAGCAGTGTATAAGTAGTTGTTTTTAAGCACGATATTATCAGAATTTACCGTTAATCCAATGCCATCTTCGGCGACTATTATACAGCCTTCAATTAGCCAATTGTCGCAATTATCGACTGAGAAAATATAATCGTATTGAGAAAACAAATAACATTTTTTGAAGCTAATATTATGCGTATCGTTTGAAGCTTCAATCAACCTATCGTTTTGTGAAATATAAAGCCCAATGAAGGTGCTTCCGGCGGCAGCGGCGGTCATGGTAATTTTGCCAATGGTAGGCTTTAGGTCAAATTGGTCATCGGGCGAGTGTGCCGTACCCATAAAGGTAAGTTTTTTGGTAACGGAAATATCGCCGTAGCTTGTAGCCGAGCCGCCAATGTAAATAGTGTCGCCGGCGGTTGCAGCTGTAATGGCAGCCGCAATGGTGGTGTATTGGCCTGGTGCCAGCGGGTCGTTGTTTACGGTTTTTATGCGGCGCTGGGCTTGCACATTGGCTACCATACCGCAAAGGATAAGTAAAAGTAAAAGTTTCTTCATAGGTAATTTGTATTAATTTGTTTATTGATTTAATTGCAAAATAGTAGTTTACATAAATAGTATAAAGCCGTTTATCTGTTTGCTCTGTATAATTTAACAGTTCCCAACACAAAAATAATCAATTATAAGAAAAAAAAAAAAATGGCATAAAAAACAATTTTACATAAATTCATACACTAAAGCGTTTTACTTACAAACAAAGGATTCCGGAATTTTTAGGGGTGGTGGGAATATGTTGTAAAACATGTTTATAAATATGCCGGCGTTTAGTTTCCGGTGGAAACCAAAGCCTTGGTAATTGGCTTTGAATTTTCCGGCAGGAAAATTTAAACGCCGGAAAAATAATAACATGCTGGTTTAAAATATTCCGGCGTTTAGTTTCCGGTGGAAACCAAAGCCTTGGTATCGGGCTTTGAATTTTCCGGCAGGAAAATTTAAACGCCGTAATTATTTTGGGCTTTGAATTTTTCGGCACGAAAAATTTAAACGCCGAAAAAATAAAAAATTTAACCACCGGAAAAAAAATACCACGCCGTAAAAAAGAAAATTTTATTTTTGCAACAAACTTAAATTATGAAAGCTATCAAACGCCCCGATTTGCAGCACGGTAAATTTTACCATATTTATAACAGAGGTTTTAATAACCGCAATTTATTCGAAAAAGATGCCGAATACAGGCGTTTTTTGTACTATGTTAATGCATTTACGGGTTCTGTTGCCGAAATATTTGCATGGTGCTTGCTTAAAAACCATTTTCATATGTTGGTACGCA